>SUPR01000033.1 GCA_005191425.1 Candidatus Helarchaeota ASGARD archaeon Hel_GB_B | reverse complement strand
ATCAGATAGTGATGAATCTGCTTTAGCCTCTCCCCGGACATAATAAGTTTTTGTGGTAGCCTTAATATCTAAATCGACAAGTTTTTCGCCATCTTTTTCATATTTTTTAGTGACTATCCCTGTAAAATATACTATATCACCTGGGCGGGTCATTCCGACCATTCTTCCATTATATGCACGGACATTATCCGCGCCTACCCAATCTGTCAACATTTTACCTAGCATGGCATGGCTATATAGCCCATGAGCTATTATACCTTTATTGCCTGCTCGAATTGCAGCAACATAATCTTGATGAATTGGGTTTGTATCTCCACCGGCATTTGCATATACTTTAAATTCATTTCTTGTTAATGGTCCATATTCCATAGATGGACCTACTTCACCAACTTTCAAATCGTCCCATTTAACCATTTCAATAACCTCCTGGCATTACAACAATACCAATTTCACTTACACAAACAGTCTTTCCAACTTTAGATTCGTCCTTACTTTTGTCTATTTTAGAAGTAGCTTCAACAGTGATTAACATCATTTTGTTGGAAGCTTTTATTTCGATATTCTTAATTTTTGGAATAGTCCTGATTTTATCTCCATCTTTTACTGGTGGGGCGCCCTTTGGAAAACTATAACCTTGTCCACCGTGTAAAATTTTTAACGGATTTTTTATTAATGCACTGCCATCTGGTAATTTTGCATCATTAATTTTCATTAATGCCGGAAATACATAGGCATTTGCATAAGCTGGATGCGCAATTGGGTCGTTTTCATCCAAAAATTCGGGTTGTTTTGCCCCAATCGATTTAGCAAATTCAATTAATTTTTTCTTTTTTACTTTAAAAGTTGTGCCCTTTAATTCTAATCCTATTAATCCTGAAAAATCTTGGCTCATTTTCTTTATCACCTTTAAGCTTATGAAAGTACTTTATTTTTATTAATTAATAAATTTTGACCTTAAGAATGTATTACGACTTAACTCCTAAATTTATCAAATTACTTTAGAATTTTTATGTTTTTTCTCATTAGTTATTAGGTTTACAGCCCGAATTTTCTGCTAAATTTTCATTTATTATGTTATTAATTGATTTATTTATTGTCATGGACTAATGAACAAAAATTTAAGTTTAAAAATCTAATAAGTTTGAGAGCTGGTTAAATTTAAAATTAAAATTTTAAAAAATTTAACAAAATCTATTCTTTTAAATAATTATTATTTACCATTTTTAAATTTCTTATATTCTTATATGTATAAGTTAATTATATCCAATTTTCAGGTTAAATTATCCATATTTATCGTCCTTATTAGAATCTATTCATTGAATTTTAAAATAAAAATAAATAATTTATTGCTTTTTGGCCCAGTAATGTGTAATTTCTAATTTTACTATTCAACTTAAATTTTAACTTAATTAAGAAATTGGAAATAGTAATTTAAAATTTGGAACTTCTCAATTTCTGGGAAAAAATCTTTTAATTCAAAGTTTAAAAATCTCATTGTGATAGATAGAAAAACAAACATTATTTGTGGAAATTAAAAATATTATACTCTTTTATTGAAAATAAGTGATAATAAATAATAGCGAGATCAATAAAAATAAAATAAATAAATTGAGTAATGTATTAGAAATCTCGGTCTGATTTAAACAAATATTTAAATATACTTAAGGTTGAATAAAAAGGCCTAGAATAATATTTATGGTGCAGAATAAATTGCGGGGTAATTTTAGAAAGATCTTGGCAGATACATTGGGTAATTCAATAAATGAAGATGAAAAACAATATTTACCTAGGGGTTATCAACAAGTTGGGCATGTAGTAATTTTAAATTTAAGAAATGAACTTTTAGACAAGAAAAAAATCATTGCAGAAGCAATTTTAAAAATTGTTAAAAATTGCAGTACTGTATGTTTAAAAAAAGGAGCTATTTATGGCGAATTCCGGGAACCTCAATTGGAATTGCTAGCAGGTAGCGATACAGAAACTATTGTAATTGAAAATGGCATTAAATACAAGTTCGATGTATTGAAAATTATGTTTGCTAAAGGAAATATAAATGAAAGACGTAGATACATTCCATTGATAAAAAATAGAGAAATAATTTTTGATTTCTATGCTGGCATTGGGTACTTTACTTTAGGTATCGCGAAATTTTCAAAAGCATCGAGAATATACGCTTTTGAGATAAACCCAACTTCTTATAAATATTTAATCGAAAATTTAAAACTAAATAAAATTCCTAAGGACAAAGTAATACCCATTTTTGGCGACTGCAGAATTAAAGCACTAGAAATTCCCGAACACGCCGATAGAATCATTATGGGAATTTTACCTAGTCCTAAATCCAGCTTAGATACTGCTTTTAAAGTATTAAAAAAAGGCCCATGTGTTATTCATTATGAAGGTATTTTACTCGATAATAACTCTCCTGAAACATTATTATCTGATGTTGAAAATGTTGCTGTTAAAAATAATCGCACAATCGAATTGGCACATTTAGAAAAAATCAAGTCCTATAAACCACATACTTTTCATGTCTGTCTCGACATTAATGTATACTGAAAAGAGGGTAATTGGTTGTTGCCATCAAACACTAACTCAATAGCTCATTTACGGAAATATCCAAAATCGCTAAAGTTCCTCTCGTGGATGGCATATTACCAATACCCATATACCACACTGTACCATAAAGGGGTTGACTTAATTTTCAGGTTTAATGTGAGACAATTAAACCTCATTCATCGTCGGATGACACATCCATCTCATGTAAGGGCGCTATCCAATACGGAACATTAGTGTGGTATCTGTCAAGTGTATTCCCTCATTTGCACACGCTATCATCTTTTAATCAAGGTGCCCTCTATGAAGGAAAGTACCTATCATTCTACTAAAATTATAGGATTCGTCATTTTAAAATTTATTTATTTATTAGCGTATATAAAGAAGATGGTCAATATTTTTTATTAAATTTATTTTATAATGACATTTGGCTTGAAACTATAAAAATCGTAAATGAAAAAATATAACGTTATCTTCTAAATTATCATATTAATTATCTTTTATGTTTCTAAGTTTCAACTTAATTTTTTGGCTAAAAGGTCTGAATTTATTGAATTTTGGTTTGAAACGATCCTAATTAATTTTCTGACTTACATTCTTTACATCTATTTATAGTAGTGTCCTCATAGAAAAAACTCTTTTTTTTCTCTTCTTTTATTATCTTGATTTTCATTAGGATCTTTTTTTAATATTTCATTATAACTTGATCTAATAAATTTCTCCCAACATTCCTTACAAATATCTGCCATTGCATTATTAGGTACTTCATGTTTGTAGCAAAACACACAAATTCTTTTTTTATTTATTTTTTTATAGTATTCTATTAGTTCTTTTGGTGTATCTTGATAAAAAATCTCTTCTTTACTTTTTATTTGTTTATTATTATTGTCTAAATTACTCATTTTATATTCCAAAAAAAATTTTATTTTTTCAATAATAATTTGCAAATATTGTACTAACAAAATATTTAAACAATTGTAAATTATGGAAAAAATTATTTTTGATAAAAAATTATAATTATTAATATGAATTATTCTGATATTAATTTTGAAACTAATATTGAATTATTAAAGAACGATGCATTAATTGTAGTCGATATTCAGAATGATTTCATTCCAGGAGGAAGACTACCAGTAGAAAAAGGGGACGAAATAATTAGTGATGTAAATAAAGTTGCACAAAAATTTAAAGAAGCCGGATTAAAGATAGCTTTAACACAGGATTGGCACCCTAAAAATCACAAATCGTTTGCATCAGTACATCCTGGAAAAAATCCTTTTGATGAATACTGCGCACTTGGAATTGGCCCGGTATTATGGCCCGACCATTGTGTTCAAGGTCAAAAAGGGGCTGAATTTCACGAAGCCTTAAATACAGACCTTGCTGACGCAATTATTAGAAAAGGCACAAACCCTCAAATTGATAGTTATTCGGGTTTTGTGGAAAATGATGGAAAAACATTAACTGGGCTCTCTGGGTACCTAAGTTCATTAAATATAAAAAGGATATTTATTGCAGGGCTTGCTCTTGATTATTGTGTATATTTCACAGCGATTGACGGGAAAAAACTGGGCTTTGATGTCTACATTATTATAGATTTAACTCGTGGAATAGATTCGCCTGAAGGAAATATCTCGAAAGTATTAACTGACATGACAAAAAATGGTATTAAATTTATTAAATCAGAGACTATTCTCAACCTATAGGATAAAAAAAGCCATTATTCAATGTCAATTAGCAGATATTCAAACTCTTCAGGTATTTCAGAAATTAATTTCTTAATTCGTGGATGTAAAAAGTTTGGAGTCAATTTTAGCATTTCATTCCATGTTAATATTAACCTTTTTTTAAATTTATTATTTTTTTCATATCCAAACCAATAGACAATACATCCATAATTTCCAAAAAAGTCGTCAAATCGTGTAAATTGTTTAAAATTATTTTTTTGGGCAATAAAATCTCCATAAGTACATTTACTTTCTATCCATTTGACCTCGTGTTTAAAAATTTGAATTTTTTTTTCTAACACAAAATCTGGCATGCCCGTTTTACTATTACGTGGGTCTCTTTTAAATGTAATATTCTGAGACTCTAGCCATTCTTTTATAATATTTTCTCCTTCTCTGCCTAAAGCATCAAAATATTTTATTCCTATTGGTGAATAGACTGGGTCATTATATATTGCGAGCAGAACTTCATCTTTAAGTTTATTTGGGATCATACTCAAATTTAAATTAATAATGCTTTTAATTTGTTTATTTGTATAGCCTAAAACTTTTAGTTTTTGCCTTAAAACTATAATGGGAGTAGTTTTTGTTTTTTCTACTAAATAAAAGATGTCTTTATTAAAATCTAATTTTGAGAGTTTTTTAACTCTCCAGTAATTATTTTTAACTTTTTCAATGAGTCCTTGGCAATATTTAGTATAATTTATAGCATACATTTAAATCTCAAATTAATTTATATAATGTTGTTAAATTTAACCGAAAAGCAGCGACTGGATTGATCAAATCAAAATTCTCAAGTATTTCTAACGAAATTTCACCGAGATCGCCTATAATTTCACCATTGTTCACAATATTAGCGGCGCGTCCATTGATATATGTGGTATTCTTCAACTTTACTAATTTAAAATCTATATTCAAATATTTCATAAGTGCAAATAAAGCTGCTTGGATATTTTCAAATGATACAGAATAATCCGTATATAGCACAGCCAACTGCCTGGTCTGTTTAGTTTTAGTTTCAAGCGATTCGTCAATTTCGACTATATCTCCTATCTCAAAAATCTTTATAGGTAAATTTACGTGGGTATTTTTCGATAAGAAATCTAAATTGATTGGTAATAAATCGTTCCTCAATATAGCAAAGCTGGAACTAATTGGGTTACTAATTTCTACAAAATTAGTTTTAGATTCGTCAATATTCATCTTTTTAAATTGTATTTCCTTACCCGTCATTATATAATTGTTGACTTCTTGAAATCCTAGACCAATTAAAAAGTATGTAATTTTTCTGATAAATTTCTCAAAAGAATCTTCCTCTCCAACTGTTACAATTTTAGGTATTTTTGGCTCAAATTTGTTATATCCATAAGCAATAGCAATACTTTCAACTATGTCTATTTCATGGTGGTTATCTGACCTAAAAGGAGGTATTAACACGGTTAAAGTATTTTTATTTTTCTCTTTAAAGCCCATTCTAGCTCTTAGGATTAAATCTTTTAATTCTTCAATTGTCAAATTTAAACCTAAAACTTTATTGGCGAAACCAAGGTGGACATCTCTTTTATTCGGCGTTAAATCTGGTAGTACTTCCGTGTGGTCTGGATATTTGATGTTGACGGATTTAATTTGTCCACCTCGTTCAGCAATGTTACAAACTAAGACGTTCAGTGCATATTTTGCAATTTCTTTATTTAAACAAGTAATATCGAAAAACAGATTTCTTGTATCTGGAGTAACTGCTGTATCAACGGAATTTATTATCGGTGGTAATGATAATATGGTCCCTTTTGAATCATGTAAAATTGGATATACTGGTGCGTTTTCTATTATGTATTTATATTCTCTGCCCTTCGGGATTTTCTCAAGTATCTCTTTTCCATTCATTTCTTTAGTTTCATGTAAGGGTATAAATTTAATTTCTTCAGGTTTTTTAGCACAATATGTTATGGGTGGTACAATCTTATCCAAATCATGGAGTCCTATTGATGCCTGTTTTCTGTTCCTGGAGTGAGTTGCGTGCAATTTTTCTTGTGCTTGCATTATTTGTGCTACCTGCGTATCGGAAAATTCTACTCCTTCGACAATTCCTGAAACAATAAATGGTCTTACTTGATTAACAGAAGGGTCAACTATTAAATCAATACCTGAATTTTCAACTTTATAAGTAGGAAGTCCTTTTTCAATACCCAAAAAACCTCTAATTGCTCTTGAAAATCCTTCTGTCGATAATAAATCTATTCTATCACTTGTAACTTCTATTTCAATTTGGTCATCCTTCCAGCTTTCAACTTCCCCTTTATTTAAAAAAATTAATTCTTCCAAATCATCTTTATAAAATATATCTTCATCAACTTCGAATGCTAATTTAGAAATCTCATTTTTATTTAGTCCTTTTAAGATTAATTTGGACAAATCTTCCCATGATACATTTATTGTTGGCATTAATAATCACTCAAATTTATTTTTTTATAATAATAGTCGAATTTCTTAAATAATTTAGATCTTGAGAATGTAAAGCGCGAATATCGTTCAATCCCAATCTTACCATAGCTAACCTACCAATTCCTACTCCCCAAGCTAAGCATTGAACTTTTGGATAATCGATTCCAAGAGGGATAAGTACTTCTGGTCTAAAAAGACCAGAACCTAATATTTCCATCCACCCAAGTTTTTCATGTTTAACAAAAGCTTCAACGCTAGGAGACGTAAATGGAAAAAATCCTGGTTTAAATTTAATTTCTTTAAAACCTAACTGAAATGCAAATTCTTTTAAAATTCCCAAAAGATTTTGTAGGTTCAGATTTTCCCCAAGTACAATTCCTTCACATTGATCAAATTCTTGAGCATGTTTTGCATCAAGGACATCAGGCCTGAATACCCGGTCTAAAGTAAACATTTTAATCGGTGGTTTTTTCTCTTTTAAGATAGTCCGTACGGAAACTGCTGTAGTCTGAGATCGTAAAATTAATCTCCTCGCTAAATCAAAACTCCATTTATAACCCCATCCGGACGAATTTGTTTTCCAACCATTTTCATGTGTTTGTTTTACTCTTTCTACTAATTCCATATCTTTTATAACGGCTTCTTTTGGTTTTTTTAATATATATGAGTCATGAATTTCTCTAGCTGGATGATCTTGAGCTTGATTTAAACAATCAAAATTATAAAACTCTGCCTCTACAAAAGGTCCTTTATATTCCTTGAACCCCATACCAATTAATAAATATCTAACTTCATCTAAAAACTCAAGATATGGCTGCCTCTTAGCTGAATATACAATTCTTGGACTTAAACTTATATCAAACTCTTTTATTTTTCTTTTTTTCCATTCTTTATTTTTAATTATATCTTGAGTTAACCTGGTTATTTCTTTAATTCTAAAATCTTCGATATTTACTCCTTTTCTTATCTTAACAAATCTATTTTTTTCACTTCTAGAATCTATAAGTCCTCTCTCTCTAAATTCGTTTATAATTTTATTATATTCCTTATCTAAATTTTTGGTAAGTATTTCAGGTACTGATCTGAACAAATTTATAAATTTCTCTTCTTGCGATCCTTTATTTATTACGTCCTTCCCCAGAGAAGTTAAACAAATTATAGATTCCTTGTCTTTCTTTTTAAATTCAATATAATTTTTCTTTTTTGCCCAATTGATACCGATTTTCTTAACAAAATCTTCTAGGTCACTTGATTTTAATTCTTTTGTTAAAATACATTCTGATTTTGAAATATATTTGAGCAAAATAATTTCAGGTAACCCTTGGTCTAAATATTTTTTTCCTTCTTTTGTTAAAAATATATATTCACTAATCTCATCTTTTATCTCTATTGCTTTATAATATTCTAATCTTGGTAATATTGTTTGAACTTGCTCTAATTTTAGATTAGCTTTCATTGCTAATTCAATTGGAGTAATATAATCGTTCTCATTTTTTAATACTTCTAAAATATTAACGTCATATGTACTCATTTGATTGACCCGCTAATTTTATCATGTTAATAATTTTAAATCAAAAAGAACAATTCAAATTTTCTTCAAAAATTTTTTTATTTTATAATATATTTTCTTTTTTTTAAATTCATAAATTAATTTTTTTTAAAATTAATTGACTTAAAAAGTTATATTTAATTTGTAAAATGTTAAATTCCTTCCAGATAACTTTTAAAATTTATACTTATTGATTTATCTATTTGTATTTAATTCTTTATATTAATTATAACTGATAAATTTATTTCCTTGTTTTCAAATCGCTCATCAATTGTTCAAATTAGTCATTGAAGTGGTTTAATCAATTTGAAATATTTAAGATGAACGAATATCTCATTTTAAAGAATATTTAGTTTGTTTTTTAAAACTGAAAAAATAGTCAATAATAGTGTAGTAGGAATTTTAGATAAATAGCATTATCAAAAAGCTATAAAATCCATCAAGATATTAATGTTCTTTCGCAGTATTGATACTAAAATATAAGATAAATAATAAAAAAAAGAAATAAATATTTTACATCATAGGGGGCATTCCACCATAGCCGCCCATTCCGCCCATTCCACCTGGCATCCCACCTGGCATTCCACCACCACCGCCTGGTGGGCCTGAACTAGCTTTTGCTGCAATAACATCGTCAATTCTGAGAATCATACTGGCGGCTTCAATTGCCGATTTAATTGCTTGTAGTTTTATTACTAATGGTTCTATTATACCCATTTCTACCATATCACTTGCTTTACCACTGAATACATCAACGCCATAGTTTACCCCCGAAGGTTGACTATGTTTTTCTCGAAGTTCTACAAGAATATCGATAGGATCTAACCCAGCATTTTCTGATAATGTTTTTGGTATTACTTCTAATGCTGATGCTAGTTGATCGATAGCCAGTTGTTCTCGTCCTCCAACACTTGCTGAAAATTCTCTCAATTTCATTGCAACTTCAATCTCTGGGGCACCTCCCCCAGGGACTATTTTGTTATTTTCTATAATATCTGCAACCACGCATAATGCATCATGTAGAGAACGTTCAGCTTCATCGGTTAAATGTTCTACGCCGCCTCTTATTAAAATACTGACCGCTTTTGGGTCTTTGCAGCCTTCAATAAAGACCATCTTATCAGAGCCGACTTTTTTCTCTTCGACTTTTGCTGAGCTACCTAAATCATCTGAAGTTAAATCCTCGATATTTGAGATTATATTAGCTCCGGTGGCACGCTTTAATTTTTCCATATCTGATTTTTTGACTCTTCTTACCGCTAAGATTTTGTTTTTTGCTAAGAAATGTTGTGCTACATCATCAATACCTTTTTGACAGAAGACCACATTTGCTCCTACTTCAATTACTTTATCAATCATTGATTTCAACATTCGTTCTTCTTCGTCTAAGAATTGTTGCATTTGAGCAGGGTCTGTTATCCTGATTTCGGCATCGAATTCTGTTTTTTCAATTTCTAACGCTGAATCAATAAGAAGTATTTTTGCATTCTCAACTTTCTTGGGCATAGCAGAATGGACTACTTCCTTGTCAATAATTATTCCTTTAATCAATTCTGTGTCCATTACGCTTTTACCTTGCTTTTTTTGGATTTGAATTTGGTCAATATCTACTACCCATTTATCACCGCGTTTTTCTTTTATTTGATCAACTGCATCAACTGCGATATCTGCGAAATAATCTTTTCCCATAGAAATAGATTTTGAATTCATTGAAGTTTTTGCACATTTTTTCAAAATTTCTTTATCGTTAATATCGACTTCAATAGCTATTTGTTCAACAATTTCTCGAGCTTTGTCTCCACCCTTCTTCAAGCCACTAACTATTGTAGTAGGATGAATTCCTTGATCTAACAAATCTTCAGAAAGTTTTAACAATTCTCCTGCAAGAATAGTTGCTGTAGTAGTCCCATCACCAACTTCATCATCTTGTGTTTTTGCTACATCGACAAGCATTTTTGCTGCTGGATGTTGTACATCGATTTCATCAAGAATCGTTGCGCCATCATTCGTGATCACTACATCACCTAATGAATCTACTAACATTTTGTCCATACCTTTAGGACCAAGAGTACTTTTAACGGCTTCAGCTATGACTTTTGCCGCCATTATATTAACTCTCGATGCATCTTTACCTCTAGTCCTATTCGTACCTTCTTTTAAAATTATTACAGGTTGGCCACCAAGTGATCCTATCTGACTCATTTTAAGGTCACCTATTTTTACTTTTTACTATATTATATGTTAATTACTCAAAATTTATTCGTTTTTATGTAAAATTTTCTAAAATTAAAAGTATAACTAAAAACTTGAAATTTCAATCTCATGGTACTTAAAATCTTTATAAAAATTTTTTCACCATTATTTCCTCTATTTTTAGTTTACAAAAAATTGAAGAATTTTTATTTCAAATTTATTAATTTTAAAGTGTTTAATTAGTTGAATTAGATAGAATACTTATTAATTTTATGGAAAATTAAATAAAATTTAAAAAATAGTTATATATTTTATTTTTGGCTAAATCTGATTTAGTGATAATTAGAAATTTTTATTTTTTATTTAATAAAATTATTTCTTTTTTAATTTAAACCAGAAAATCTTGACATATCCTTTTAAGGTATAATTTCTAAATTTAAATAGGAGATAAATAAAAAATAAAAGAAATACCATTACTTTTAATTAAATAAATTAGTAATTTATTTTCATAATAAATTAACCAATTTAAAATTTACTAAATATATATTATCCATCTGTTTATCAAATTTATTGTAATTATAATTAATATTACAATAATTAATGTTACAGATAAATTTCATTTATTTTTATTTGAAGCCGATATAAATATCGCGTTTTGGCTTAAGATTAGTTAATTCTGAATTATCTTCCATGACTAATTTAAAAATAAGACCTCCAATACTTATTAATATAATTCTTTTATCATTCTCTGTTTTTGTGTTTGAATATATAAATCCCTTGACAAAAAGTTTGTCATCATCTTCTGGTTTATCCTCATCTACAAGTCGTATTTTTATTTCGTCTTCTTTAGTAAAATAATTTATTTTATCTGGCAATTCAAGTTTTAACTCGCCTTTATTGCTTGAGAAATAAATAAATGATACTCCGCTAGTTTCTGTAGGTTCAATTTTAATTACTTTTGTTTCAAATTGCAACATTTTTTACACCTATTATTAAGTTATTTTATTGGTTTTTTTTTCTGCTTTCTTTTCAGCAACAAATTCATCAAAAGCTCTTTGTACTCTTTCAGCCAGTGGGCCAACCCCTTGGACTCCGTCCTCAGTTACTTTAATTTTATTAAGTATCATAATTGACCCTGCAGATTCAATATATTCAACCTCTCCAGGGGGAAATAATTTAGAAAGGGAATCAGCCAAACCTTTTAAATCGAATGGTTTCTCTGTTTCTATAATATATTGAACCCATTGTCCATAAATTACAATTTTTTCGTATTTATTCCCATCTTGGTCTTCTGCTTTATGGATTACCAGCGACATTGTATTACGGTCATAAGCAGCAAGTGTACCCGTATAAACTTGATTATTAATTAAATTAGTCTGGACTTTAATTCTTGAACCAATTAAATTAGCTAGCTCTCTATAAAATTTGTTTTCTGCGCTCATTTAATAACCTCTGTTAATGTAATTATTAAAAATTATTAATTCTAATTTATAGTAATCAAATTATTTTGATTATTGATTTTAATAATTATTAGAGTATGTAAAGGTAAATACACAAACATTAAAAATTTATTTTGTTTATGAGAAATTAAATTTAATAGTGTAATGTATTTGTTTTAATAAAAACTTGCTTTAAAAATTTTGTTTTTAATTTTTTTAAAACTTATTTAATGAATAAATTGGATTAAAATCAAGTCAGTAATTTTTCGATATCTTCAATATTTTTAACAATATAGACCTTATTTTCTTTTAATATATCATCTGGAAGGGTATCTAATTTAATTTCGGGATATTTATAAATTTCTTTCTTTTTTAAAGTTAATTCTGGGTAAAAAATTATGATTTTCTTATAATTTGTATGGAATGCTTTTATATAATCTTTAAAGATACTTGACACATGGTCTGAAAGTGATTCAAAAAATATATTTGGATATAGATATTGAGAAAATGGATATGATTCTGCAATTTCTATCGGTATTATACCAAAAATTGGAGATAAAATACAAAAATGGATATCTTTTTCAGATAAATTATTTATATTATAGATAATTCCTTTAATTTTTTCAGTCCATACTTTAAAATATTTTGATTCTAACGTTCTAAAAATAATATCTATTAAAATTATTAAAATAGAAGCACTCGGGGGGCTATAGCGATCAATCAGCCATTTTTTATGTCTTAATACTTCAGGTCTTAATAAGGAATCTAATCCGCTGTAAAAAAATGCAGTGCGTTTAGTAAGCGTGTCATAAATTTCAATTTTTTTATGATATTTCATTAGGTTATAAAAATATGCATCAATTAAATTTGGATGAGCTCTAACTCTTGATTGTACTAATTCCCACAATTTATCCCTTCTAATTGCTTCTCTAATAATTTTCATTTCGCCTAAACAAACGTAAAGATTATGTTTTGCTAAATTTTTAATTCTATTTTCTTTGTCCATTCTTTTTAATTCTTCTGGAGTATATTTACTACAAATTGGACATGTACATGGAAATTCAACCAGGTCATTAAGATTAAAAGTCCTAAAAGTCGTTATATATCTGTTATTTTGAGCATATAGTGCATATGAAGATGAATCAAATAAATCACTACCAAATAGTACAGATAACGAAAAAAACATTGGATGCCCAATCGAAAAGGCATGGAGCGGACGAGAGCTATTCATATTAAGTTTCGCAGTTGCAATTGCATCTAATACTCCACGATATTCGTAATTCATTAATGATGGTGCAAGAGTACCTAAAGGATGATATTTAAAGTCTAGTTTTGACAACTTTTTTGCTGAATATTCTATTAAATCTAAAAATTTTCCTCCTTGAATTGGTGCAGCCCATAATATATCTTGATTATCTTGATCTCTTACTTTAATACATTCCTTGGCACGATTAATAGTTTCAATTACTCCTTTTTTAGCAGTTTCATAGTCATCAGTATCTGTGAAAATGTCTAAAATAGTTGCTATATTTGGTCTAAGTAAATCTTGGAATTCTATAATTTCTTTATTAGAAACTGATAAATCTTTTTTATACATCCATGCTTGATAAGCTCCTGAATCAAGCATAATTACCCCAGGAAATTCAATTAAATTATGAATTCCTTTTTCAGCTTCTGATTTTAGGTGTGGTGTTCTATATATAATATACGCATTCGTTATCAAAATTTTAATTTTAAATTCTTTAATTAATTCCTTGGTACTGATTAAAGGTTTATTTGGGTTAAATACAGGCATTAACTCTGGAGTATAAACAGTACCATTTGAGGTAATTAACTTACCAAGTCTACCAAGACCGCTAGCTCTTATTAATTCAAATATTGACAATTAGACAACTCTCTCAAGTCTTGTAAGATCTTTTGGATAAGGGCGACCCACTTTTCCACATGAGATCCATTCGTTGTTCTTTTCATATGCTACTATATCTGCAGTAAAATCTATATTACCCTTAAATAGACTACTCCCAACACCAATTGCATCAATAGGGACATTATTTTCTGCATAATACCTAATTTTGTCTGCATCAAATCCTCCTGATACCACTATTTTAACCTTATCTCTTGTAAATCCATGGTCATCTAAAATATCTCTGACATTACAGACCAAGGTTGGATTGACACCTGTTTTATCAAAAGCGTCCAGTTGGCCATTCTCGATAATTGAAAAATCAATAAGTGAACTAGAAGTGTCCAATCTAACGCCCCACAAGTTTAGACCTTCATCTTCAAGAGCGGTCGCAACTTTTAAAGAAGTTTCAGGGCAATTATTTTCAAAATCAACCAAACTTATACAATTTACATTTGGATGTAACCTAGCAAACCACTTAGTTGCTTCAACAGTTGAATCTTTCCATCTTCCTTCAAATTCTCCTGGTTTAAAATATGCTATAATTGCATGGGGTATAGTCCCTAATGGTTTACCACCCCACCATTTTGATTGAGCTTCTGTACTGACTCCAAGTACTCCCGATATATGACCTGCATATCCATCAAGAGATTGATTACTAAATAAATCGAATCTAGCAGGAAAAAACAAGATCGGTATTTTTTTTTCTAAGCTGGCTTCAACTACTTCCCAAGATCTCGTAGCAACCTTTGTTGCTCTTGCTATTATCCCCAAATAAACTGTTTCAAGAGTAATAAAATCTTCCAAATGACCTGCTAATGTCATAACCGTTTCATTTGGGCCAATAATATCTCCATCATATAGTGCGTTGATTTCAACTTCACCTGAAGATACAGATTGAATTAATCTAATGCTATAATCCAGCCCACAAACTACGGCTTTTCCCTTCTTATGTCTAGAAAAAATATTCATCAAAAATCTTGGTCTGTAGTCTTTATTCTCTTTTTTTACTCTGTTTATTATGTTTAAAGCTCTTAAAAAGTAAACATCTGTAAAATATCCATTTTTTATTTTATCAATAAGTTCGTCTGTTATTTCAAAAAAACTGGCTGGCAATCGCGTTTTTTCGTTATTTAAGCTATTCAATTTTAATGTTCCTCTACACCAAGTTAATTTAAATTTATAACTTATTATCCTTATTGTTTTATAATTTTTTAAATTTTGAGAATAAATTATTACCAATATACCAATATTATAATTACTCAACTAAAAGGTGCTGGAATAAAAATAGTTATTTATTCTTACCTTTGAATGATTATTTTAACTTAATTTTTTATAAGATTTTTTTTAAGTTTAATACATTGTTGAAAAAGATCATAATATCAACATTTTTTATTTTTTTATTTCTGGTAAAAAATGTATTTTAATAATATTTTCATTAATTTATTGATAATTTTTAATGAGTAATGATAAAAAATAGAAGTAAAATATTAAAATGATAATCAATATTAAGTTTATCAAAATTGTAAAATAAATAATGGAGATTTAGAATTGGTAGAAATTGATGTTAAGAACTTAATTGATAATGGTCCAGAAAAATTAGTAATGGCTATTAATAATGCTATAAATTCAGAACGAACTAAAGAAGCGTTTGAAATAACAAAAGTACTTAGGACATTTATTTTTGATTCTCCTTTAAAAGCAGAAATCTCTATCTCTAAAAGTGGTTCTCCTGTTTCAAAAATTTCAGGTACAGTAAAATGGATAGGCGACCGTAGAGATGGAAAAAAGGGGATCGAAATTTTTTTGGATTCTAGAGAAAATCAAAAGCCATTTATCATCGGGATAGATAATTTAGAAAGTGCCAAGTTTAATTCAGAAAAAAGATTACTTTTAATATCACAAGTTCCATTAGTTTGTCCAGTCTGTAAAGGAATAATAAAACCAGGTGATGTCAAGATAAAATGTCCTGCTTGTGGTGTAGTTGCCCATAAAGACCACTTCCTTGAATATCTTAAGATTCACGGCACTTGCCCAAGTTGTGGAAAACGGTTATCAACAAAAAGTAAAAAATAATTTTTTTTAATATAAGCTCCGATGGTGTAGAGGCAAAATCTTTATTTACAACTAAAATATAACTTAAGATTAAATCATGGTGCCTATACATTATGGGCTCTCGCCCCATAGCCCCGGGTTCGATACTCAGTTCAGTTGATAGGAGCGAAAATCCCGGTCGGAGCATTAACTTTTTCAAATTTTATCTTTATTGAACCGATCTTTCTTTTTTAAAAAATAACGAAAATGTCTTTTAACCAAAATGTTTAAAAAGCATTATGTTTTTAATTTTTAGAAAATCACAAATGCAGATAACGACTTTTTATTATGAAATAAATCAATTTCCTTCATTAAAAGATAAACCATGGATGATAAATTATAATCCCTTTAATTAATTATTAAAAAAATGTTAAAATTTTAAATTTTAAGACCCTATAGGTTGAATGTTATGCCTATCCATTCATTAAAAAAAATCAAATCAATCCAATTCGGATTATTTTCGCCCGAAGATATCCGAAAAATTAGTCATATCCGTATAATTACACCCGATACTTATGACGAAGATGGTCTTCCTATTGACTCTGGTCTAATGGACGGACGTCTTGGTACTGTTGAACCTGGCCATAGGTGCAGGACTTGTGGTAATAGAACAACTGAATGTACGGGCCATTTTGGCCATATTGAATTAGCTCGACCCGTTATCCATGTGGGGTTCGCCAGTAAAATTCAGAAAATTTTACGAGCAATATGTCGTCAATGTAGCAGAATCATGCTTAATAATGACCTCTATGAAGAACTTTTACAAAAAATGAATGATTATGAAAGTAAATATGGCGAATTGGACAAAAATATTGTTAAAATTGCTTTAAAAGAAGCAATTAAGACCCAAAAATGTCCATATTGTAATGAACAACAACTTAAGATCAAGATTGAAAAACCAACAACATATTACGAAAAAACCGAGAGCGGGACTATTAGGTTAAATCCCAGCGATATTCGAGACCGATTTGAACGAATTCCAGATGAAGATTGTAAACTACTCGGGATTAATCCAAAATTTGCTCGTCCAGAATGGATGATTTTATCAGTACTTGCAGTACCTCCAGTCTGCGTTAGACCTTCTATAACTCTTGACTCTGGAGTTCGATCAGAAGATGATATGACACATAAATTAGTCGATATTATTAGGATAAACCAAAGATTAAGAGAAAATATCGATGCTGGAGCTCCTCAATTAATCGTAGAAGATTTATGGGAATTACTTCAATACCATGTTACCACTTATTTTGATAATGAAGTTTCTGGGATTCCTCCAGCTCGCCACCGTTCTGGTCGCGCCTTGAGGACATTATCCCAAAGATTAAAAGGTAAAGAAGGAAGGTTTAGGAGTAATCTATCAGGAAAACGAGTTGATTTCTCAGCAAGGACTGTAATTTCACCCGACCCTAACCTTAGTATTAATGAGGTCGGAGTTCCTGAGGAAATTGCTAAAGTCTTGACTATTCCTGAGAGGGTTACTGAGTGGAATATTGAAGAAATGAAAGAAATAGTTATAAGAGGCCCCGAAAAACATCCTGGCGCAAATTATGTAATAAGATCTGACGGTAATCGTATTGATCTAAGATTTGTAAAAAATAGAGAAGCAGTTGCAGATATATTAGAACCTGGTTTCATTGTAGAACGGCATCTTAAAGATAAAGATATTGTACTTTTTAATAGGCAACCTTCTTTACATCGTTTATCTATTATGGCACATGAAGTAGTCGTAATGCCTTTTAAAACATTTAGACTATCTCTCTGCGTCTGTCTATCTGGTGATACTTATCTTTTTACTAATCTTGGTAAAGTAAAAATCTCAGAAATTGTTAAGAATCATAACAATTTTAGTCCCTTATCTTGTAATTGGACTACTAATAAAAAAACTTACTATTCAGGAATCTCTAAATCTCACATTATTAAACCAAAAGAACTCGGACTTAAATCTTTTAGAATCATTACTAAAAATAATAGAATTATTGAGGCAACACAAGAACATCCATTTTATTCAAAAAATGGGATAGTAAATTGTGGTGATTTGAAAATAGGCGATTATTTAGCTATTTATCCAATTGAATATCCAGAAATTGGTGGATGTCCAGATATCCTAACAAAACAACAAATATCTAATGCTTTATCTGATAATTTTGACTTCGATTATATATTTAATGAATTAAAACAACTCGGTTTAATTGATATTAAAGCAGGTTCTGATAAGCAAATTAAATTAGCTAGCTTAGTCGGTCATTTATTTGGTAATGGCTCTTTAGACATATCAGAAAATGATGCCAGAATCATTTTTAGGGCTAATAATAAAAATGATATAAAATCAATGCATGATCTTATTAAATCTTTGAACTTAACGGATATTCCTATTCAAATAAATAAACTTAACTTTAAATCTGATTTTATTACTAACGATAAAACAGTTAATCCAGATAATGAGACATATTATTTTGAAATTAGAAACAAATCTTTAGCATTAGCATTTAATATCTTAGGTGTGCCTGTTGGTGATAAAACAGTTCAAGAATATTCAACACCTAAATGGATTATGCAAGCTCCAAAAATGGCAAAAAGAGCATTTTTAAGGGCATATTTCGGGTCTAAAATGTCTTTACCAGAATTAAATTCTGATTCTAACAAAGAATTCGATCGATTATATTTTGAAATAACAAAAATAGATGGTATATCACCTGAACCATTCATAGATGGAATAAGAGAATTACTTAACATCTTTAATATAAAAATTTCAAATGTCATTATCAATTCAAAAAAAGATGACCCTAAAAAAATTATATATTCATGCTATTTGACACCAGATGATGAAAACTTTTTAGCTTTTTTCAATAATATTGGATATGAATTCGCAAATGAAAAAGAAATTTTAGCCAGACATATCACTGAATATTTAACAACAAAAATCAGAACAAAGAATGAAATTAACGAGATAGCATTAAAAGTAGTTGAATTAGTAAATAAAGGATTTAATTATAACGAAATTGCTGAAATGATAGGTCAAGATTCGTGGAGTATAGTTTCTTATTTATTCGAAGATAAATCAAAAAATATTGATATACTTAAAAATTTCCCTGATTTTTTTACTTGGAAAATTAAGGCTACCGAAGGTCTGAATAATGGCTTTGTTTGGGACGAAATAGTTAAAATCGAGGAAATTGAACTTCCTTATGCTTATGATATTACAACAACAGATGAAAATCACAATTTCATTGCAGCAGAATTTTTAACTAAAAATTGTCCACCTTATAATGCAGATTTTGATGGAGATGAAATGAACTTACATGTCCCGCAAAGTGAAGAAGCAAGGTCAGAAGCTTTAGTTTTAATGAAAGTTCAAGAACAGATTGAATCTCCCAGATATGGTGGCCCAATTATTGGTGGTATCCAAGATTATATCTCTGGAGCATTTTTGTTAACAAGAAAAAGCAACCTTTTAGATAGAGAAACTGTTTGTCAATTATTAATGGCTGCAGGATATCAAACTGATAAAAAGAAAAAACATTATGAAATTCCTGAACCTGTAATAAAATATCCAACTCAATATTGGACTGGAAAACAAATAATCTCAATCCTTCTACCAAAATATCTTAATTTATCTTTAAGGGCCAAGATATGTCAAAATTGTAAAGTATGCCAAGAATTTGAGTGCCCATATGATGCGTATGTATTAATTAGACGTGGTAGACTCCTTACAGGTGTAATTGATAATAAAGCATTTGGAGCTGGGCAGCCAAATAGTTTATTACATAGAATAGTCAAAGATTATGGAAATACAAGGGCCAGACAATTTTTAGATTCATGTGCTAGGATGATTATAGAAATAATCACAAATATTGGGTTCACTATGGGGATCGATGATGTTGAAATACAAGAAGAAGCGAAAAATAGAATTAGATACAATTTAAATGAAGCAGATAAAAAAGTAAACAATTTTATTGAAACATATAGACAAGGCGAATTACAACGTGCGCCCGGTAGGACATTAGAGGACACTCTTGAAATGCGTATAATGGAAACATTATCAAAAGCAAGAGACGAAGCAGGCGATATTGCTGGCCGATATTTGGGAATTGATAAACATGCTGTGATTATGACAAAAACTGGTGCAAGAGGTAATACTTTAAATTTAGCACAAATGACTGCTTGTGTCGGGCAACAATCTGTTAGAGGAGCTAGAATTATGAGGGGTTATAAGAAACGGACATTACCTCATTTTAGAAAAGAGGATTTAAGCGCAAAAGCTCATGGTTTTGTCGTTAATTGTTATTATAGCGGTTTAACACCAATCGAATTTTTCTTCCATGCAATGGGCGGTCGTGAAGGACTTGTGGATACTGCAGTCAGAACAAGTACAAGCGGTTATATGCAACGAAGATTGATTAATGCGCTTCAAGATATTAAAGTAGAATACGATGGAACCGTAAGAAATGCTGCCGGAGACATAATCCAATTTCAATATGGCGAAGATGGAATTGATCCCGCAAAAAGCGACCATGGCATCGCTTTTAATATTGGTATTGTCATTGAAAAAGTATTAAGTGAGATTGAAGATGACGAAACTCCTGTCTTATCAAATGAAGAAATTGCATCTAGGTTAAAATTTCAATATGATTCCAATAAGCTTCCTTACTCTATAATAAATAAATTAATTAGTGCATTAGAAAAAATTCAAGTTACTGAAAAAATACTTAACAACATAATTGATATTTCCATAAACTATTATAAACAAGCATTGGTAGACCCGGGAGAAGCAGTCGGTACTGTGGCAGCACAATCAATTGGTGAACCCGGCACTCAAATGAGTATTCCTGGAAATGAAAAAGTAATTATTCTTCAAGAAAATAGGGCACTTATAACTCCTATTGGAGAATTTGTCGATAAATTAATAACAAGACTATCCAATTCTGATAATGTTTTTACAAGCTTCGGGTCAACTATTTGTGATATCCCAAAAAATATGACAATCTTTGTACCTTCATTAGGAAAAGATGAACATGTTCATTGGCAACTATTGTTACAAGTAAGCCGACACCTACCTAATGGAAAACTTGTCAAAATATCTACAAAAAGCGGTAGGACTATTTCTTCTACTTTATCTCATTCATTTGTCATTAGAGAAAATAATAATATCATCCCTATTAAGGGTAAAGATTTGAAAATTGGTGATAGAATTCCTTTAGTCAAAAAATTACCCGCGCAAAACCCTCTAAAAGTAATTGATTTTAACAAAAATGTATCAAATCAAATATCAATAGGAATTGATAACTCAGAAAAAATAATGGATAATAATCAAACGATAATAAATGAAGATAATTTTCAAGTAGAATTACTATCGGTATCAACAAACTTTGGGAGCTCTCAAGTATTTACTAAAAATAATATTCAATTAAATAATACTTCCGATTCCAATAGCTATAATTCCTATGTAAATAAATGGGAATTAGACTTTATGACTGGCTATTTTACTGGAGCTTATCTTGCTAACGGGAAAAATTCTGGCGATAAAATTTCTATTGTAATTAACAATAAAATCAATTCCGATATGATTACTAAGTTTATATCAGAACATGGACTTAACTATAAATTAGAAGATTATTATAAAAAAGAAAAGAAAATCATAATTACTTCAAGTAAATTGGCTGAAATCTTCGAGATTAACTGGGAATTGAATAATAATAAAATAATCCCCGATTGGGTCATTAATTCTGACGATACATTTATCAAGGGTTTGTTGAAGAGCTATTTTGATTTTAAAGGTAAAATAAATATTAAGAAATGTCAAATAGAGTTGAGTTCTAACTCTAAAGAATTAAGGGATAAACTTTGTTTATTATTATCAAGAATCGGTATTCCCTCATTTAAAATGAATAGAAAAGGTCAATATACCCTATTAATTCACCAAGAGCATATAATATCTTTTCTTAATGAAATTGGTACCAAAATATCTAATCCTAAAGAATTAAAGAAATTTTCAAAATTGATCAATAAAATTAAAAAATTTGAGTCCAATTATGGTGATTTTGACGTTATAACAGGGTTTGGACCAATATTTCAAACTATTAAGGAAAAACTCCTAATTTCAAATGATTCAGAATTAGGAAAAAATATCAATAGAATTATAGAGAAGCAAATAATTAAAAGATCCATATTAAATGATTTAGTTGAAAAACTTTTGGTATTTTCAAGGGAGAAAAACATTGATATAAATGAAGAACTTTCTGTTTTACAGAAGTCTATTAAAAGTGACATTATTTGGGACGAAATTACAAATATTGAATTAATAGATTCACCAACCGAATATGTCTACGATTTTACAGTAGGTGGACTTGAAACTTTCACGATATCTGAAGGATTAATTACCCATAATACTCTTAAAACATTCCATTATGCAGGAGCAGCAGAGTTTAATGTTACTTTAGGTCTACCCAGGTTAATAGAAATTGTTGATGCAAGACGAATACCCAGCACTCCAATGATGAAAATATTTCTCGAGAAAAATATTGCAAAAAATAAAGATATAGCAAAAGAAATATCACAAAAAATTGAATTGACAAGGATTGAAAATATTGCTGATCATATCGCCATTGATATCGCAAATATGGAAATTATTATCGAGCTCGACCCCGCATTGATGGAGGACAAAGGAATTACATATGATATAATCGAGGCTAAAACCAAGGACTGGAAGAAAAAAGGCGAGGTTAAAATTCTTAAGACAAGAAATCAAATTATTTATAAACCTAAAGCTGGCGATTTAGACAAACTTCAAAAAGAAAAAGAAAATATCCAAGATTTCCCAATAAAAGGTATTGAAGGCATAAAAAGAGTAATAATTCGTAAAGAAAAAGATATTGATGAATATGTTATTCATTCTGAAGGTACTAATCTCAAAGAAGTCTTATTAGTAAAGGGAGTTGACCATACTAGGACTACTACAAACCATTTACGAGAAATATATGAAGTCCTCGGTATAGAAGCATGTAGAAATGCTATTATTAACGAGGCTTTAGGTGTATTAGATGAACAAGGACTCGATGTTGATATACGACATATAATGCTCGTTGCTGATATAATGACAAACACTGGAAATCTAAGACAAATTGGGCGTCATGGGATAAGTGGTAAAAAAGCATCAGCACTTGCTAGAGCTTCATTTGAAATTACTATTAAACATTTATTAGACGCAAGTTTAAGAGGCGATATTGACCCATTAAATGGTATCACAGAAAATGTAATTATTGGCCAGATTATACCACTAGGGACTGGTAATATTGATTTATTAGTAATGCCCCCTAAACCCCCAGCTAAAAATGAATAAGTTTTTTGGTCAAATATTTTCTCATAACTTTTTTCTTATATTTTTTAAAATGATTTTGCTTTTTATATTTCAATACTACTTATATTTGACCTAAAATCAACGTTTAAAATACTTAACATAATGATCCTTTAAAACTGGTTGATAGATAAATTTTAATTATGCTAATTCATACATTAGAAATAATTATAACCTAAATTGTTCTTTATAATTTATACTAACCATTAAAATTTATCTAAAATTCAAAATCTAAATAATTTCAGAAAAATTTTTTAGAATGATTACAATTTTATCAAATTGAAATAAAACTTTAATAATGATAATCTTGTAATAAAATTCAAAAATATTCTATTTAAAAATTTAAAAATCAAGTAATTTAATTGACATTTATTTAAAATTAACAAAATGTGAATATTATGAGTCAAAATTCTAGCATTAACTTAGAAAACGCACTTAGAATCACCTTAAAGACTGGTAAAGTAATTATTGGTAGTAAGCGCTCATTGAAAGCAATAAAACAAGGTAATGTCAGAATGGTCATTAAGGCAAGTAATTGTCCTGACCATATCGCATCTGATATCTACAAATATTGTAACGAATTTGAACCAAAAATAGATATTTATGAGTTCAAAGGATCAAGCTTAGATTTAGGTTTTTTATGCGGTAAACCTTATATGATTTCAGTTTTAGGGATAATATCTGAAGGTGACTCAGATATAACAAAATTATTGGAAAAAAATGAATAATTTCCATGTCCTAAAAAAAATGAGTAAATTTAAAAATATAATTTCGTAATTTATTATGAAAATATTCGTAACAATCTCTAAAACTTTATGAAGAATTTGTCAGAATCATTGTTAATTTATAAAACGAATACTAATAAAAAAGTAATATGGAATATTTTTTATATATCCTATTAAAGATAAAAAATAGAAATGTGTATCATAAAGAATTTTAAATATCAAAATTTAAGTTATTTAAAAAAAATAAACAAATTGGTAATTTATTTATAAAAAAATTTAAGGAATTGGAGTAAAAATACATTGGCCAGCATTAAACTTGGTGGAAATGAGATTCGATTTATATCGATTTTTGAAAGTATAACAGGATCATCTGTAAGAGATTGTATAATCGATGAAGATGATGACCGAATAGTTTTTGTAGTAAATCCGGGAAATATTGCACTTGCAATTGGTAAAAAAGGTGCCAATATTAGAAGAGCTCGTGAATTTTTAAAGAAAACTATTGATGTAGTTGAATATGCCCCGAACGCTGAAGAATTTTTAAAAAACACTTTGGCGCCGGCTCGAGTAAAGAATATAATTATAAATAATTCTCGGGACAATAAACAAATTGCAAATATCTATGTAGATAGTAGAGATAGAGGAATTGCAATTGGTAAAAATGGTCGAAATATCGCTAAAGCTAGAATGCTTGCAAAAAGGCATTTCAATATTACCGATGTTATTATAAAATAATTTATATTAATTTTAAAACTGATTCGACCTTTTAATTTAAAAAATTTGGATATGACATAGTTGAGGAATAATATTCTCGTTCTTGGGTCTATTGCTTTTGATTATATCATGCAATTTAATGACCTTTTTTTAAATCAAATTGTATCAGACAACAAAACAAATATGCAAATGGCATTAGTAGTCGATTCGCATCAAATAAGATATGGTGGGACTGCTGGAAATATTTGTTATAGTCTCGGTCTTTTGAAAAGGCACTCGATCAGTATTTCAAGCGTTGGTAAAGATTTTTTTCAGACTAACTATCCCAATATACTGCAGTCGAAATTAGTTGATTTAAGGTTCAATGTTTCTGAAAACGATTTTACGGCTCGTTGTTATATTACTGCTGATACCAATAAGAATCAGATTATTATTTTTTATGCGGGAGCTTTAAAAAACGCCTATAAAATTAATTTATTCCGCAAGATATCTCAATTTGATAATATAAAAATATCTATAAATGCACCTAATCCTATTAATGCTATGGAATCATTTCATTATCAATTAAAACGTCTGAAAATCCCGGAAATTTTTGATCCAGGCCAGCAAATTGGTCAATTCTCTCAAGAAAAATTAAATGAATTGGTCAAAACTATTGATTTTCTTATTGTCAATGAACATGAATTTGAGTTATTAAGAAGGCGCTTAAATTATACTAAAAGCAAATTAATTTCTCAAATTCCAAAATTAATTATTACGTTAGGCGAAAAAGGGTCTATTCTATATGACAATGGTGAAAAATCTGAAATTGGTGTCGCCAAACCAAATAAAATTGTAGATCCAACAGGAGCAGGAGACGGCTATCGGTCTGGGCTATTATCCGGAATCGTCGATAGCATTGATCTTTATGATTGTTGTAAAGTTGGATCCGTAGTTGGATCTTATATTGTGGAGAATGCAGGCGGACAAGGTCATTTATTTGATAAAGAAAACTTCTTTGATAGATTTGAAAAGAATTTTGGGAACTTACCTAAGGGTTTAAAGTTATTTTAATCAAATTAATATTTAATTAATATAAATTTTTAAGAGATGTTTAATCCTAAAAATAATAAACTTATGTAATTATTCGAATTAAAAAAATTAGAATAGTTCATATCATATTTTAATCATTAAATTTCTTAATTGGTGAAATCTAAATTCCTACTAAATTTTTAGACTTTACAAAATTATGCATCGATTTAGAGCAACAAGCAAAACAAACTATAAAAGTTGAATTGATTAAAAATTTTCTTTTAAAACTTGATAAAAATGAGATTAAAAATTTTATACTTCTATTAAATGGAAGAATCTCTATAGACAAAACAAACAAGCCATTAAATTTAAGTTATAATTCGATTGTTAATTTATTAACTCAATTTAAAGACCAAAAAGTCCTTTTTAAAAAAGAAATTTATATCAATGATATTTACAGCTCATTACACCAAATTTCTGAAATTTCAGGTAAAGATTCAGTAAAAGAAAAGAAAAAACTATTATTAAGCTTATTTTCGCAATTATCTGAAGTTGAAAAAAGATATTTGTTTAACATTATTACTGGAAATTTGAGGTTAGGGGCTTCAGAAGGTATTATTTTACAAGCAATTGCAAAGGCATCAAAAATTGATTATGACTTTCTTAGAAATTCATATATGATCTCTGGAAATATTGGAGAAATTGGGTTTAAAGCAATAAATGAAGGAATAAATGCAATTAAAAAAATACAAATTCAAGTTTTTACACCAGTCAGACCAATGCTTGCAAGAATCTCAACGAGTATTCAAGAAATCCTACAAAAGCATACTAATCAAACGATTTTTGAATACAAATATGATGGAATTAGAATACAATTACATAAAAATGGAAATAAAATCAAACTATATACTCGAAAACTCAATGATATTACTAATAGTTTTAAAAATCTAATCTCTAACTTACAACATCTCATTGATGCGAAAACTGTAATTTTGGACGGAGAATTAATTAAAGTAGATAAGTTAAACCGACCATTTTCATTCCAAGATATAATTAAGAAAAATCTTAAATCTTCTTCCGAAAATTATGCATATAAGATCATTTTCTTTGATATTTTATACCTTAATGGCAATCCATTAATTGATTTACCATTAATAGAGAGGAAAAACAAACTGAACGAAATTTCACGAGGACTAGAAATGGCGTCCTCAATAATAGAAACAGACCTTAATAGTATCGATAATTTTTTCCAAAAATCAATAAGTTCAGGCAATGAGGGAATAATTGCTAAAAAAATTAATAGTAAATATTATTTAGGTACTAGAAATAACGAGTGGTTAAAATTTAAAAAAGAATATAGTCTAGACCTTGTTATTATTGCTGCTGACTGGGGTTCTGGGCGTCGTTATAAATGGCTCAGTAATTATCACCTAGCAGTAAAAGACCAAAAGTCATTTAAAATGGTCGGTAAAACCTTTAAAGGCTTAACTGATAAAGAATTTGATGAATTAACTAATAAATTATTGAATTTAAAAATAAAACAAATAAAAAATACTGTATTTGTCCGCCCTGAAATAGTAGTTGAAGTAATTTTTAATGAAATTCAAAAGAGTTCAAAATATAAATGCGGTTATGCATTAAGGTTTGCAAGAATTAAAAATATTAGAAATGACAAATCTGTAAATGAAATAAGTTCCCTTAAGGATATAAAGGAATTATATAATTTTCAAGCGGAAAAAAAAGCAAAATTTAAAAGTTGATTTTTGATTTTAATATTTATACGAAATAAACATTCTTAGCTCCACTTTTGGATTTATAATACATTATTTGGTTATAATCTGCATGGGAAGTCAAAGGAAAACCTTTAATATAGAATCTATTGCTTATAGTCCACCCTGTTACTAATCCAAAATTAGCGATATTATAATCTGGGAATAACTTTTCAATTTTCTTTCTAGTAGAAAGAAAGAACGGTGCAATATAAACTGATTTGCCATCCTTATTTACTTTTGTACCATATTCTGTTTTATTTTTCAAAGGATTTTTCAAATATTCATAATCGCCTAAATTCTCGTAATAGTCTGAATGGACCTGGTTTATCCAATATACTAAAGGATGTGTATATATTGACAAATTATAATCTTTTTTTAATGTACTAAAATTTAATAACCTTGTTAGTTCTTGACATGTCCCCAATCTTCTCCCAAATATTATCAATTGCTCTTGATTTTGGTCTATTAGACGTGATTTTATCCATTTTAAAATATCTGAGTATATTTGATTTCTAGGAGGAAACTGAAATTGTTCATCAAAATAGGTGGAATCTATTATTAAATCGGTCCCTCTAATTAATTTACCTCTTTTAAACCCGAGACGGCTTTCTAAACAAAAGTCACCTGTATAAACTATTTTTCTATCGTTAATTTCTATTAAAAATTCTAATCCTCCCACACAATGCCCTGAATTATAAGCTGTAATTTTAACCTCTTTATTTTTACCAAATTTTAACGTTTCATTTTCTTTAATTAATTGGAAATTTTTTATTTTATTTGATTCTTTTCTAATCCTTGAATTTAAAATTTCTAAAGTTTCAAAACTCATTAATTTAGGATAGTCTGTCTTAAAAATAGATGAAGTATAATGATCACTATGAGCATGCGATATTATTGCAAGATCAACATCATCATACTTTTTTGTCGGATCAATAACTATTCTATAGTCCTTTAATTCGATATGAGTACCCGAATCTATATAAATATTAACTCTCAACGAATTAAAATTTCCTATTTCTTATTTATATTTTTTTTCCAATTTATCAGAAATTAGAATATTAAATTACCATCTCAATTAACTCAAAAATATTTAAAATTTTCATCTCAGAATCTTCATATCGAATAATTTTTTCAAATGTAGATTCACAAGTGGGACAACTTGTAACTATATAATCTGCACCAGTCTGTTCCGCCTCTCTCAACCTTTTTTCAGCTATGTCCATGCTTATATCCGCATAAGCATTTAACATACCCCCACCTGCGCCACAACATTTTGAATTATATTTATTATGCTCCATTTCTATCAATTTAAGACTTGGAATACTATTTAAAATTCGTCTCGGTTCTTCAATTATTTTCAAATGTCTTGAGAGGTCACAAGGGTCGTGCCATGTCACTTTCAGGTTTGTTTCCTTTTTAAATCGCAATTTTCCTTCTTGTATTAATTGGTCCAGATATTGGATTATATGGACAACTTCAAATTCAGATTTTTTATTCGACTGCTCTGAATATGTTTTTAATAAAGTTTTGGCACATCCAGGACAAGGCGTTATTATTTTTTTAATATTTTTCGACTTGAATAGCTTCTCATTCTCAATTTTTAATTGATTAAATTCATTCCAATAACCCGTAGTATATAATAAGTCTCCACAACAATTCTCCTCTTCTCCTAAATAATTAAATTTAATCCCTAACTTGTTTAAAATTGTAATCATCTTCTTTAGACGTTCCGGATACATATACGAATAAATACACCCTGCAAAAAAAAGTTCGGATGAATTATTATCAAATTCTAAATTTTCAGCCCATTTAGCCCTGCTGGACCTGGGTTGATTAATTGGATTCCCACTCTTTAATATAAAATTTTTGGCTTTTTCATGGTCTCTATTTCTAAAGCCATTTTCAATAAGATCCGCTCTTAACGCTTCAATAATTTCTACATTATGTAATGCACATTTATATTCACAATACCCACATGTGGTACATATATTTATTGCTTCTAGTAAATTTTTACTAAATTGAACCTTTTTTTCAATTATCCCTCGTGCAATTTGTATTCTGCCTCTACAACTATATGCTTCAAACCGAAACTCTCCAAATGTAGGGCATTCTTCTCTACAAAAGCCACACCTGGACCTATTACAAGTATATATATCCTCAATATATTTTTCTATATGCATGGATTTTTCACATAATTTTGCTTTATTTTTTAATTGGAGTCCTAAATTCCATTTTGTTCCGTTGTAAACCGGCTCATTTTATTTTTACTTTTTTCTTTTAAAAATTTGTTAATGTGAATATCTAAAAATTGGATTAAAAATTTTGGGTTTATTTATTCATAAAATATCTGCATTAAAAAAACTAAAATGCTTTATGTATTTAGTGAGAATTTATAAGAAAATCTTGTTTAAATTTAATGAAACTTATTTATGATAAAGATTGACAATACATATCTTTTTTAGTATATCATTCTAAAATATAAAGAATTAATAACCATAATTTAAGTATACATTTCTAATTTTCTCATTAATAAAATTACTTGTATTTTGCTTTATCATAAAAACTTAAAACTCGCTATAGATTCAAGCAATAAATTAATAGGTCAAAAACTTTTATTTTTTGTAAAGTGAAAAATTTTTAAGGTTTTATATGATGAACTTATCTTAATTAATTTCAATTTAAAATGTGAAGTTAAATATAATATAAACAAATTTAATGGATGTGTCAAAAATCGGAAGATCAAAATCACCACGGGGCGAGTTTGCAGGCCGCCAGTTAAAAAAACGTAGAAAAAAATTCAGATGGCATGATATTAATTATAAAAGAAGGACTTTAAGGTTAGACATTAAAACTGACCCATTAAGAGGTGCCCCCCAAGCTCGAGGAATTGTAATAGAAAAAGTTGGAATTGAATCCAAGCAACCAAATAGTGCTATAAGAAAATGTGTAAGAATACAACTTGTGGCTACTGGAAAACAAATAACTGCTTTCTTACCGGGTGATGGTGCACTTAATTATGTAGATGAACATGATGAAGTATTAGTAGAAGGTATTGGTGGGTCAAAAGGCAGGTCTATCGGAGATTTACCTGGTGTAAGATGGAAAGTAGTTAAAGTTAATGGAATATCTCTAAATGCTTTAATTATAGGGAAAAAGGAAAAACCAATAAGATAAATTAATGAAATTCTCTAAAAAGTAATTTTGACTAAAGTTGAATTTAGCAAATATTTTTTGAAATTTTTAGTTTATAAAAATATATTCTCCAGTAAATCAATTTTTAAAAAACATTACTGACCGACAGTATTAAAAATAAAATAAAATAAAACTATTAGTTTTTCGTATTAATTGTATGAATATCCCTCTAATGAATAAAAATTTTTATCATCTTAGCCTTAAAATATACCTATTACATAACCTAAAGCATTTTCCTTAACATATTATATTTATAAATAATAATTATGAATTTTTAAATAGTGATTATTTTGAGCAAAGAATTAGATGAATTACGGAAAAAAATAGATATCATTGACCAAGATATTTGTAAATTATTGGACCAAAGGGCAAAAATCGTAAAAGAAATTGCAATAGTTAAGAAAGAACACAATATCCCGATAATTGACCAAGCCAGAGAAAAAAATATTTACAATAAAATCTCTAAAATGAAATTAGAAAATATATCACAAGAAGCAGTTAAAAGTATATATAAAGAAATAATTTCCGCAAATAGGGCATTGCAACAACCTAAAAGTATCATTGCTTATTTGGGGCCTGAAGGGACATTTTCGGAATATGCTACTAAAAAATTTTTTACAAGAAATGACCATGAATTTTATCCATGTAAAACAATTTCTAGTATATTTAGGCAAGTACAAAATAATAACGCAGAATATGGCGTAATTCCGGTTGAAAATTCAATGGAAGGCCCTGTTTCTCAATCATTAGACCTTCTTATTGAAACTCCATTGAAAGTATGTGGTGAAATAATTGAACGGATAACTCATAATTTAATTGGTCAGTTTAACTATAATTTAAATGAGATCCAATATGTAATATCTCATCCCCAACCACTTGGGCAATGTAGATCATTTATTGAAGACCATTTATCTCAAGCTAAAATACTCGAAGTTAAAAGCACTGCAACAGCTGTTAAAATGCTTTCTGAAGTCCCATATAGCGTTGCAATTGGGACATCAACTGCTGCAGATTTGTATAATATGCAAATCTTATATTCTGGAATTGAGGACAACCCTAATAATTATACTCGCTTTTTAATCATCGGAAATAAATCTATTGATTCCGATAACCCTAAAAAAACTTCAATAATATTTTCAGTAAAACATGAACCTGGCGCTCTAGTTAATGTACTAAAAGTCTTCGAAGAAAAAAAGATTAACCTCTTAAAATTAGAATCTCGACCAAGTAGAAAAAATCCATGGGAATATTATTTCTTTACAGATTTTAACGGAAGTGAAACTGACGCTATAGTACAAAATGCTCTCAATGAAATCAAGAAAAAAACACTATTTTTAAAGATTTTAGGGTCTTATTCATATCATTAAATTATTTATTTAATTTTCTCATAAAATAACTTAAGAAAAAAAGAATTTATTAAAATCTAATTAGGCACCTACACCAAACAAATGTTGATAATTTTTTAATGCCACAGAAATAGCTTTTGCAGCTTCAAGAGAATCTGTAAGCGTCGCAATTTTATCTGCAATATTATCATATAATTCATTCGCTAATAACATTTTACAATCAGCAATCTCTTCCTCAAGATCTTCCATTAGATTTTGTAATATGTCCTTTAAATCATAAAGATTTTCCATTTTGTGTCCTTCAAATTAATAATTTTTTAATACAAAAATTAATCTTTTTTCATTATATAAAATGTTTATGATACTATTGGTATTTATACTTACTAAGTAAATATGGTCTATACAGACCTTTTCCAATAAAATATGGTCTAAATAAATTGATTATTTAATTAAAGTTCATTTAAATTCTTATAGATAGGTACAAAGAAAAAATAATATATTTAAATTAGGGAAGAAATTTCATTTAAATAAATTCTCTCGAATTTGAATTACATAAAAAAGGTTGGTCATAAGTTGTTATTTGCTCCATTTGGAATTAGCTTATTGATGAAAATCAAATTTAAAAAAACCCAATATTTTCTTATTTTAATAGGTCTATATTTACCGGATATATTATTGATTTCACTTTGGATTTATAATTTCATATTACAAGCATTTTCCGCAGGACAATTTTATATCAATTATTATTTTTTAAGCCATTCATTTTTAATTTGGACTGGCGCCTCAATTGGTATATTTGTTGTATCTTTATTTATAAGCAAAATTAAAGAAGTATTTATTTTAATATTTTCAATTTTTATCCATTTGAGTTTAGATATAATCCACCCAATTATTAATATTAGCAATATAAGTATTTATTTAGGACTTTCTCCATATCATTTTGTCAATTTATTATATCCATTTTTTGAAGATAGCATTCAATTAGCGATATATTTACCAGATTTTATTGTTTGGATAATTGATTTTTCAATTTTATTCATTGGATTTATTTATGCATTGAATTACTATTCTAAAAAAGATATAAGTGTTTAATTTTTTATTGATTTTAAATACGAACATAGTTCTTTTTTAATTTCTAATGCTTTTTCAATATCTCTCAATTGAATACACATTTCAATTATTTCTTCAAATGTCCTGTCCATTGCATCCAAATCATTCCTTTTAATCGACCTAATAGCAAATTTTTTTGCCCGATTTAATCCTGCCTCATAATCACTCATTTTATACAACAAATTCACCTTTTTTTTGGTATAAATAATGAGTAAGTCAATTAAAATCAGAGTATTATCTAGATATTATAAGAAATATAAATTGAAGTAAATTAAACGATTTTAAGTAATATTGTGAAAAAAAAAATGTTTTGAGGATAAAGATAATAATTATAACTAATACAATAAATCTTTGATAGAATTTATCATTAAATAGAAGCGCTTACTTAGATTTAATAAAAAGAATAAAAAAATTGAAAAAACATTAGACTTCTAGACTTTTAATTCTAATATATTGTTTTTTATTGAAAATCTTAAAGAGATAGGTAAATAGAAGTCCTCCTATGAAACCTCCAAGGTGCGCTGCATGAGCTACTGAATCTCCCGAAGATAGTCCTGGCACTAGTGCTATTAATGTATAAATAATTTCTAAAGCGACAGGGTTTATTCATTTTCCTATGCTAATAATAGGAGAATAAATTTTATATCTATTCAATACGAACAGATACTGGCGTGACCCCAAACGCCTCTATCCCGTCCACTTTATCAAAAGCTTTCGGGACTGCTTTTTTTA
>SUPR01000032.1 GCA_005191425.1 Candidatus Helarchaeota ASGARD archaeon Hel_GB_B | reverse complement strand
TGCATTCAATTTCTATACCACAAACGATTGGGAATATTCCTTTTTCTTTGGCTCATTTCATATACAAAAGATGAAAATTACCTCACATGTAGCAACAGGAATATTAACATTAATAAATTTAGCCAAATCAACCGGTATTCAAAAGTATATTGATTATGCAGAAAAAAATATGAAATATTTAATAGCAAATTCGAGGGTAGGAAATGGGTTTATAGTGAATATTTCTGATGATAGTGAAGGTAAGACCCAAGCATATTTATGTGAAGATAATGCAATGATGATTTATGCATTAATTTCGTTATATGAAGAGACAAATAATTTGTCTTATTTAGAAATAGCAAATTCAACATGGTATTTTATGAATAGCACTTTTTGGGATAGAAAAAACGGCGGATATAATTATAGTTATGGGGTAGGTTCTAATAAAAGTTTTAAAACATTAATCGCCAATATTAATGCAATTAAAGCTAATTTAAAAATACTTCAAACTAACAATGCTATTTTTGACCAAATTAGAAACAATGCAAGCTTGCTTATTAATAAAACAATCAAATTAATAAATGATAATTTGTGGGATAATGTAAACTATGGATATTATTTTAATGCAAGTGTTTCTTGGACACCTTTTACGGATACTAATAAATCTAAACAATTGGAAATGAATGCATTAATGATAACTACATTATTAAGTTATAATGATCAGTATCCCAACCATTTAAATCATTCACTATATAATTTGTATTGTAAAAATATATCAAGATTTCTATTAGAACATTTTATAGATCAAGAATATGGAGGAGTATTCTCTCAGGGATATTCAAATGGGACAATCGTATACAATAAAAAAGATATCGTTTCTACCTCTGAATTTATAATTGCACTAATAGCCATGTATAAAGAATTTAAAAATTCAAGTTATTATGAAAATGCATCTAATTTAGCAAATTATGTAAATCAATTTTATTGGGATTATGAGTATGGCGGATATTATTTTGAATTTAATAGGAGAGGATTACCATTAGAATTTATAAATATGGGGAAATATGGAAAATATTATGTAAAATATGCAAAAGGTAATCTAATTGCTATAAATATGTTATTAACTTTAAATGAATTAGAAACAAATTTGACTAACTTCTTTATTGTTGTTGAAAATAATAAAAAAGTTTATGATTTCAATGAAAAAGAAATTACTTTTGGGATTGAAATTTATAACTCTAATGGAATAAAAATCAATACAACTGGTATAATGGCATATGTTATTGGTAAGGAACAAACAGATACTAATGGAAAAGAACTACACGGAATTGGTTCAGTTTATTCGTTCAATTATTCTTCAGGTAAGTATTCTACAAAAATAGATATAACCCCTTTTTTGGATTTAATATTTGTTGGAATAGGAATATTTAATACAACAACGGTTAATTATTTTGATTATCATAAAATAAATAGAAGTTTGTCCAGATACTTAGATATTGCCTATAAAAATTTAAATACTTTACCAAATAAGTTAATTCCAGTGATAAACTTTTGGGATTATTCTAAATATGGATATTATTACAAGATCATGTTGGACAATAAAACGGCATTTGAGAATTTAATGGCAATAAAAACGCTCATGAATTTTATTCAAAGTTCAGGATTAAATTATGGGTTAAATTGGACGACTTTTTGTTATGATCAAGTTTTTACTAAATATTTAGAAGGAACAATAGGATTTCTTAACAGACTTTCTAAAGTAAATCAGTCATTAAATTATGAATATTTTCCAAGTTCTATTACTGCTAGTGAAACACATTATTCTTCAATTACTTATTCTAAAGATAATGCGTTAGCAATTATCGTCTTTTTAGAATTGTATAATAAATATAATAAAAGCGAATATTTGGAAACAGCTAATAGGACGTGGAATTATCTTAATGCCACATTCTGGGATAGAAATGCTACAGGATTTTTATCATCAAACTGGTCTACAAATATCTCAAATAAAAATTTAGAGACACAAATTTGGGCTATATTAGCTTATTCTTCGATTTTAAATACGCCAGAAATTAATGAAAAAATAAAGAATTCCTCCTCTAAAATAATTAATTTGACAGTTTCCAATATTTTAAATAATCTTTGGGATTCTACTAATAATGGGTTTTATTCTGAATTTAATGGGACGAATTGGCAACCTATTAATAACACAAAATATGCTAAAACAGCACTATCAAACATATTAGCCATAAAGATGTTGTTAGAAAGGTATAATCTTACTGGAAATACAAGTTATTACAATAAAGCTTTAAATACCTTGCAATTTTTAGACCAAAATCTGTTTGACAGTAAATTTGGAGGATATTACACGGCTGTTAATGGAACAAATTATTTATCAGACTCTGATAAAAATGTAGTTGATAATGCATATCTTATTGATGACCTATTAGACCTTTACAATATCGATAAGAATTTTACATATTTTGAGAAAGCCGAGAAAATTGCTTTTTACTTGTCTACTTTTGCCTATTCATCAGATTTTAGTTTATTTTTACCTAGAACATCAAGAGTGGGAAGTGCGACAGGAATGGAATCAGAACTGCATTCCTTGCCAAATTTTATACTTTGCAATTCATTCATTAATTTGGAAAAAATTCGCACAAGTTTTAAGAGGCCATTGGTTATTTCAAATATCACTGTTAATAAATTCGACATATCGAGCACTCAAAAAGAATTAACAGTTTATTTAGAGATCACAGATTCTAACATGTCAAAAGTAGGAAATGTATCTGTTTTGGTATATTTATATGGAGTTCCTGAGTTATTCACTTTTAAGAAATCATCAGATAATTTAACTTATTATAATACATTTAATATTTCCATGATGAGTAAGACTGTTAATATTCATATTTTAGTCCTTAATACTACTTATGCTTCTACATATACGACATATACTTATGAAAGAAAATTTCCAGCATATGTAAAAATCGCTTACGAAACATTGGCATCGATATTTAAATATCTCAAAATGACCAAAAACGGTTTTTATAATTCATCTTTTAATTCAATTGTTTCAACTTCAGGAAATTTATTGATACTGAAAGGAATTAACGACATTATTAATATAATTGGATCGACAATACTTAGCTATAACTGGTATGGAAATGATACTTTAATAAATGCCCAAAAATTGGCTGCAGAATACCTCGAAAATAATCTAATGACTATTCCTAAAGAAAATATTTCAGGATTTCTTGAATATAACACATCAGGGGCTATAGAAAATAAAACATTTCTTTATGATAATGCGCTGGCAGTGATCACTTTTTTAGATATCTATCAAAGTACTCATGACAATTTTTATTTGGACTTAGCAAACAATACTTGGTTATATTTAAATAATACATTTTGGGATTCGACATTAGGGTGCTACAGAAGCGATAATACCACATCTAACCCAAATATAAGTTCAACGGATAATTTTCTTGCAATGTTAGCAGGGCTTAAAATTAATCAGACCATAGAGTTGAGACAAACAATTAGGAATCAAGCTCTGAAAATGGTCAACTTAACATACCAAACAATTAATACCACTTTTTGGGATAAAACAAACGGTGGATATTATTCATTTGGAAATAGTACTGGATGGTCTAAATTCTGGGACAAAGACACTAAATCAAATTCTCTAGCTATTATTGTGAACCTGAAAATGCACAAGTTATTTGATAACTCTAGCTATTATAATTTGAGTTGCTACAGAATGGCAAATGCTACTGCTCAAGTTTTACAAAATCATTTATGGGACGATAAATATGGGGGCTTTTATAGAAAAACATACTCAAATTGGTCATTTCCCCAAATTAAATATAATATGACCAAGTTTCTAGAATATAATTCATGGGCTGTTTTGGCACTAATGGATTTATTTAATACCTCAAAAAATAAAATGCATTATTATTATATTGAAACAACATTACACTTTTTAATTACATATATGGGAAATCACACAACATCTTTAACAACACCAGGGTTTTATTCATTTGTAAATAGAAGTGGATATTTGTATACTCGTCCAATTCCAAATATATATCCAGGTGATTTAGTTTCCAGTAGTTTGTGCATTCAAGCATTAATAAAAGTCTTTAATATCGTTAATACTACATTTTTAGGAAATTGGTTAAATGGATCAATAAAGATTTCAGCTAGTAATTGTCCACCTATTGGCGAATATGCAAATATATCATTCACTTTAAAAGATAAATTTAATAACACAAAAACAGGAATAGTGAATATAACAATAATTAAATGGCATAAAGGAGAGGGTGTGACCCAAGAAATAATATTTAATAAATTAAAAGTTTCATTTAATGAAAATACTAGTGAATATTATATAGGAAACATAAATATATCAAATTCCGAAAATATTTTCATATATGTTTCAGCCCTAAATGATTCATTTGGTTCATATTATAATATTTTTTACATAAAACGGGCTAAAACTGCAATTGTTTCAGTTGGAGCTTATAAAAATGATAAATTATTAAAATTTCTGCCAGTTTTTGGCTCTTCCGGAAACAATTACCAAAAGGATTTTGCATATTATGCTTATGTATTAGGGGAAGATGTTATTGATATAAAAGGGAGATATGTAGATAATACAAATTTGTTAAACCCACAAGGTATCCCAAATGCACATATAAATGCCACAATTTATTTTACAAATAATGGTTCTATGTGGGAGTCAAAAATAATAACGACAGATTCAGACGGTTGGTTTGAAGTATTTTTTGGCCCGGTTTCAAACCAATCGATATTTGAAGGTATTTATAATATTACATTCCATGCATCCCATGTAAATACATCAATAACACCAAAAACATGGTATTCTTCCACCGATTATCTTGTAAGAGTCAGTGTGGGTTATGGACTATTTATTGCAAATTATACCACAAAAAATCCAATAATAGCACAAGGAGATATATTTACTATTAATATAACTATAAAAAATGAAAGATTATCGGATGCTACCACTAATATCACTTTTTATGGTGAGAATAACTTCATTATTGAAATAAATCGTTCCGTAGTAGTTCATCCTGGCTATACTAGCTTTTTACAAGATTTAAAAATTGATGAACGATGTCAAGTAGGTGATTATAAGCTTTATGCAGATATTTCATATCAAGGACGATGGCTACATAGTTATTTTATTACAATATCTATACGCAACGCAATAGAAATAATATCAATTACTGTCCCAAATAAAATCGCACAAGACGATCAAAGAGAATTTGTATTAAAAGCACAGAATTTCAAGAAGCATGTAAACGCATATTTTTCAATACGAATGCAATCTATAGCCTTAAAAGATATTTATAAATCAGAATTATTATTACCCAATGAAACTAGAGAATTTTATTTAACATTTAGACCAGTTCTATCAATTCCTAAAGGTACTTATACGGGGACAATAGAAATTCATAGACAGAATTATACAATTCAATATGAAGGGGCAGATCAATATCAATTTTCTATCGAAATTACTTCAAATATAGGAATTGATAATTGCTATTTCCCGCAATCTTTATTACAAGGGCAATCAGGGTATATAAGCGTCTTTTTAGAAAATCATAGGTCTGTTGAATCAAAAATAAATGTTGTATATTATTGGGAGGGCTCTAATGATATAACCTCAGTTAATTATACTTTAAAGGAATATTTTGAAAAAGAATATATTTATATTCAATTTTCATATAATAGCCTTCCATGGGACTTCGGAGACCATAATTTGATACTAAAGATCTATTATATCGATGAAAACAATACGAACCAACTATTATACGAAACAAAAGAACCAATTAAAATAGAATTATCGGTATTTGGTATATTTATTGATTATATATTACCATTTATGATCTTATTTATAACAATTTTTTTCACATTTCTATTTATTTTCCGAAAAAGGGAAGAAAAGAAAAAGTTGAAAAAATAATAATAAAATTTTCTTTTTTTTCTTGAATAGCATTTAATTTTATTTGTTTTTTTCTTTTTCAATGTTAAATTTTACTCAATTAACCACTTTTTTAAAAACTTAAATTTTTAAATAAATAAAAATTATAAGATTTATTAATATTCAATTAATTAATCATTATTAATGTGAATATTATGACTATAGATAAAAAATTAAAAAATAGAAAAAGGATAATAGCTATATTAACTTTTATCATCATTATACTATTTCTTGGAATTTACATAGGTGTCCTATATTCATTGGTCGAACTTATCCCCATTCCATCCGGCTTTTCGACCAAGTGGATGTGGTATTTCTCTGACCCATTTACAATAACAGGTGCATGCCCGTGGGGACTTAAAATACTAATTTTTGGGACATTAATGGGTTGCTTTTTCGTAGGACTAACAATTGCAATTTATATTTGGAAAAAAGGAAGAAGTCAATTTTATAAATGGTTATTTGGTGAGGAAATTGAATAATGAAAATAAAGAAGATGAATATGAAGTCCCACAATTAAAAATACAGTGGACTACTACAGAAAAATTAACTGCAAAATTTATAAGCTGGGGTATCATGATATCATTAATTGTGATTATTTTTGGCGGTCTATGGAGCCTTATAGAGATATTCTTTTCGTATTCTGGAAATACTAATTTCTTCACGTTTTTCTTAGAGCTTAAAATGGGTATCCAAATACTGCTCATTTTTTCAATATTTGCAGGATTATTTTTCTTATCAATAGGTTTTATAATATTCGTTAAAAAAGGATACAAATTTTTGTTGAATCTACTATTTAAAATAGAAGATTGATGGAATGTTCATAAAAATAAATGACAGATATCCAAAAATTATTTCAATAAATTCATTATTTTTTTAATATCTATTTTGATTATTTTTTTAATAAAAAATAATAAGATTAAAATAAAATATTATAATATAGGAATATCAATAAAGTCATTCAATTAATCTTCTAAAGGTTTTCAGTGAATTGGATGGTATATACATTATCTGAATTAGACAAGAAAATATTAAAAGGATTAAAAGAAGATAGTAGAATTCCTTATACTAAATTGGCCAAACAATTAGGAATACCAGACACAACATTACATTTTCATGTTAAGAAGATGAAGGAACGCGGTATTATTAAAAAATTTACGGTTATCATTGAAGATTATGAAAAAAACCGTACATTTATGATTAAATTGAAGGTTGGTGGACATATTATAGCTGATGCGTCTATTAAAAAAGCAAGGATGTTAGGTAAAGAATTGAGTGAACAATTTAATTTCATTGGGATTTTAGAAGATAAAGTAACAATTATAGGACTAATTAAGGTAAAAAACGAAGAAGAATTAAATAAGATAGTAAAAAATTTAGAAAGAGATCCAGATATAATTAAAATAGAATATGATGAACTTGAAATTCTAAAAGGAGATGAATTTTTAAATTTAGAATCATTGTAATTATATGGTGATATTATGGGAGTTGAACGTATTAACAGCGGAATTGATGGATTAGATGAAATATTAGGGGGCGGACTTTTAAGAGGTACTTGTATTTTAGTTGCTGGGGGTACAGGTACCGGAAAAACTATATTTTCAATGGAATTTTTGGTAAAGGGAGCAATAGAATTTAATGAGCCAGGAATTCTTGTAACATTAGAAGAAAGACCTGACGAATTAAGAAGAGAAGCTTTAAATTTTGGCTGGGATTTACGTAAATTAGAAAATGAAAACAAATTTGCAATTGTTGATGCAGCATCGAGTAAAGCAGGACTTCCAACAAATGAAAAGTACGCATTACACCGTGGATTTGATGTTAATACATTAGCTCAAGAGATTTATAGAGCCTCAAAAGAATTAAATGCTAAGAGGATAGTAATTGATTCAATTAGCGGGCTTGAAGTACAATATGAGGGAGAATCCTCCTTAAGAGCTGCAATATTTAGGTTAAGTGCCTTATTAAGAGAAATTAATTGTACTTCTTTAATGACTTGTGAAATGATCGGGCCAGATAATTATACTCGTTTCAGAATTGAAGAATTCATAACACAAGGAGTTATTCAATTAGATTTGCGAGAGGAATCAGCAGAGCTAAGACGCTCGATATTAGTTAGAAAAATGAGAGGTACTTCTCATTCATTAAAGAGATATCCCTTTGAAATAAGTGATAAAGGTTTAATTGTTTTGCCCAGTGGTGAAATTTAATAAATTAATGTATAAATTTAAAATTTTGATCTTTTTAATCTATAAATTGGGTTACTCATTCTCATCTTCTTCCCATCCCAATACTTTTAGTGCTTCTAGTACTGCTTCTTTATCAGAAATATTAAAAATATCATCTGACGAAGAAGATGAACATACACTCTGTGAGGGGACAAATGGCGGGGAAGAAGAAGGTTCAGGCTCTTTTACTGGTGTAGAAGGTCGAAGAGCATCAACTAATGCATCAGTATTTATATCAACTTTGGGAGCAGAAGATTGGTCTTCAACTGCCCCTAAAGTCTTTAATGCATCTTCTAAACCTGTGGAATCACCAAAATTTTCTATAAGTGGTTGAGAGGGGGCAGATGCAAGTTCAGGAGGTTGCGATGAAATAGATTCAGGGGGTTCAGTTTCTTCTAACATTGATAAAGCATCTAGAGCTGATTCAATTGCAGCTTTATCTTTAGATGTCGAAGGTAAAATATTTGTTGGTTGCGAAGCTGAATATTCAGGCGTTGGTGAAGGATTGGATACTACATGCTGCTGGACAGGTGGGGATATTTGTGGTGTGGGGGCAGGGGTAGGAGCAGGAGCAGAAACACCCTCGCCTTTAACTATATTTTCAACCTTCTTACAAAATCTATGTAATAATGCTAAATAATAACCCATTCTAGACCCAATTTTACATGACCCAACGACCATGTATGATTCCCCAGCTCTGGTCAAAATTGTATATCCATCATCGCCACGAACAATTATTTCTTTAAGTGACCCATGATTTAATTGTTTTAAAGTAGTTTCCCCCAAATTAACTAATGCTGCAGAGGCAGCCGAATATACATCAGCATCTAGATCGCCAGAAACAGCACATGCAATTCGCATACCTTCAATTGTAACAACTGCTGTTGCTTCTAACTCAGTATGACTCTCAAGATTTGACAATAATTTCTGTAATGTATGAATTTGATCTTCAGTTAATGACATTTTTTGATCATCATCTTGTATTAACTTATTAAATATTTACTTCTTAATTTAATAATTTCTATTTATAATTTTAAATATGTAATATAATAGAACATACCGATTAAAGTTAAATATACAATTCTATAAAAATATTTTACTTAATGAATTTGTAATCTACGGACTAATTTTCAAATTACAATATATTAGATTTTATAGGTAATTTTTTAAATTTTATACTATTTTTTTTAAAATTAGTTATAATAACATTCAAAAATTTTAATTACACATCATTATTATATCAAAAAATGATAATAGATAGATAATAAAAATCTATTTAATAATTTTTTACCTATAATTCATTCGTTTAAGAATTAAATTAACCAATTAAAGTCTAAAATTTATATGATGTTTCTTTAGAATTTGAAAATAGTTAACGTAAAAAAAATAACAATTTAACTTAGTTCTTTTAAAATTTTTTTAACTTTTTCAATTTTATCGGTTAATCCGGCTTTTTTGTACCACCCAATAGCCTTACCTAGTAAATCTTTTGCTTTATCAGGTTCTTTACACCTGATATGTTCATCAGCTAGTTCACATAAATAATCTCCTTTTTTTTCTGCATATTCCATCCATTGAGACATTTTAATTCTACCTTTACAATTTCTATGGTTTGTAAATTTTAATTTTTAATGCCTTAACGGTCATATTAAGGGAAGATTGATTACTTATAGGTTTTTCAAGTGATTTTAATAATTCTATGGCAATAATTTCACCATTTCTGACAATTGTTCTTGGTGTGTAATCTATACCTAAAAAATCGCCATCAGGGGTATCAGTTTTATCTAGTTTATATTCGATTTTTTCTTTTCCCATAAAAGATTTTTTTATTTCAACAAGACTAAATGCATCATTTCCAATAATAATCAATTCGCGTTTATATCCTTCTGGAACAGGCATTGATTCTATCTCAGATAAAACTTCGGCAGTTCTGTCTTGTTTTATTACTGGTGAGGGAGTTGAAGGTTGTGTGGATTGCGTACTTATTGGTTGTTGAACTGTAGGAGAAGAAGTATGTTGTCGAATTATTGGAGCCGCAGGTTGGAAAAATTCTTCTTTATTTATGGGTTTATTTAAACCAGAAACTGCTGAATTTCTTGTATCAGTATATTTTGGTTTAATTATTTGACTTTCTTCAATAATTTCATTAACATCTTTTGTAGTAGATATTTCCTCCATTGGTATTTTACCACCAATCAGTTTTATGAATTCTTTTGGTTCTTCACCGTGTTCAATACTATCAATTTTATAAGTTAAACCCCTATTTCCTTTGATTTCTTGGGCTTGTCTTGCCGCGATGAACTTTTTTCTTACTCTTGCATTTACACCTTTCCAAATCCATATTATTTTTTTTCTATCATTAATGATTAATACTACTTTATCGCTTGATAAATGGTCTTTAATTGCACCAGTTATTGAAATTTCAGTAGAAGTCCCATCATCATTAATCTCCAACACTTCAACGCTAGAATCTACCACTTTTATAACCTAATTTATTATTTTTTAAAATTTATTTGTCTGATAATAATATATTTTTTTCCATATTTAATGTTTTTTTTATTTTCAAATTATAAGAAATTTTGAAATGAAATATATTTTAATAAATCCGTTGCTAAAATATGTGGTCCATTTGCTTCTTTTTCTGCTAATTCGCCAGCTTTTCCACAAAGAAATGCACCTGCAACAGCGGATCGAAATGGGCTTATTTTTCTACCTAATAGACTGCCAATGATACCTGATAAACAATCGCCAGTCCCCCCAACAGTCATAGCAGGAGTACCTGTTTTATTAATTTTAAAACGAGCTCCATTTGCTATTATATCAAAATTACCCTTTAAAAGAATTGTAGTATTGTATTCTTTAGCTAATTTGTTTACAATTTTTGCTCTTTCTAAAATATTCTCTGGTAAAATCACTTTATTTTTAGTAAAAATCTTAAATTCACCTAAATGAGGAGTAATAACTGTTTGGGTTCCTTTAAGGATATTTTTATTATCAGCAATTGATTTTATTGCATCAGCATCAATTAAAATGGGTCTTTTTTTAATTTTAATTAATTCGATGATTTGATTAACAGCTTTGACAGTTTCTTCCCTTAGTCCTAATCCTGGGCCAATAATTATTGAGCTTGCCCATTCGATATATTTTTTAATTTCAGTGATTATTTCGGGTGTTAAAAAATTATCTGGATAATCTCTCACGATTAGATTTGGAGAATAAGATCTTAAAGGAGTTGCAATACTTTTTGGTGCCACAATGATAACAAGGTCGGATCCTGTTTTAAGAGCTGCTAAACTCGCAATAGCTGGCGCGCCGCAATATTGATCACTCCCACCAATTACAAGGACTTTTCCGAAATCGCCTTTATGGCTATTTATCTTTCTTTTTTTTGCAACAAATCTTAGATCACCAGGTCCAGCAATATATTCAGCTTCTGGAGGAATACCAATCGAAACTATTTCTAATTTTCCAATTTTTTGGTCGTTCTTTAACAAGCCGGGTTTAGCTTTATGAAATGTAACTGTAACATCAGCCTTTACGCATATATCAGTAACTTTTCCTGTTTCTGGGTTCATTCCTGATGGGATATCAATAGAAACTTTTTTTACGTCAAGTTTATTAATATATTTAATGATTGAAGCAATTGGCTCCCGTATTTTTCCATAGATACCTGTTCCTAAAAGTGCATCTACGATTATGTCGGCTTCTTGAAATTTTTCAAAATAAAGTTCTATTTCTGATGAATCATGAATTTGTAATTTTTCTATTGAATCCATTGATAATATTGCATTCCAATTTGATTTTGCGTCATTTGTCCGTATTTTATCGGGATTTCCTACTAAAAACACTTTAACTTCATTTAAGGGATTTCCTGCAAGATGTCTCGCAGCAACAAAACCATCACCACCATTATTTCCAGTACCGGCGAATACAACAATTTTATTTTTACTTTTTGAATCTAATTGTGATTGGACTACTCTGCTGACACCATTTCCAGCATTTTCCATTAATAAAGAGGAATGAACGCCAAGATATGTCGAATTTTCGTCTACAATTTTCATATCATCTACAGAAATCAAATCCATTTTTTTTCTCTCCTTATAATAACCTTATCAAATATATTTAATATGTAAAAATTTATTGTCCGATTATTTCGGCTTCTCCAGGTAAAATTCGGATAATTTCGTCCAATGAAATTTGCCTAATTTTATCTTTTTTTATCGCATCTTTAACATTTTCTATAAAAAATTTTTTAATTTCTTTGGCTATTTCAGACCTTTTTTTATTACCAGGTTTAATTTTTAGATATATAGTAGTTTGTTTTTTGACCGCATTAATTGGACCTGCGATTGGAATAAATTCTGAGTTTTCTTCTAGTAGCCCAATTGCTAATTTTAAAGATAAATTTTTAATGTAATTTTTTTTACCCCGGATCATAAAAGACCCTTTTGGTAAATATTGACCAGTAGGGGGAGCTTGACTTACTTGATTTTTATTTACCCAATAAGCATCAGCACTCATATATTTTGATTTCCATGCACTTGAATAGATAACAGTAAATTGAGCAGCTTCAATAATTGTATTTTCAGGGATTTTACCCCTTTTATTTTTTATTATTACAGCTGGTGAGCCTCTTATATCAGCATGTAAAAATAAATCGTCTTTATCCAGATATTTTCTAAACAAAATTTCATTAGTTTTTAAGTCGCGACCACCAATTACTAAAAAATTATCACTCGAGTTAAACCAATGATATTTTTCATACCATTTTAATTTTCGTTTTTTAATTATTTGTTTAAAGGAAGTTGATACAACTTCTTTTTCTATTTTAGATTTTTCTAAATTTTTGAGAGATAATTCAAGTGCTTTTTTAGCACCTTCGATTTTTTTTTGGGACTTTTTTGAAGTAGTATAAAATTCATTAGCATTTTTTTGAGGAGTCTCTCTAAAATTTATAGGTATTAATTTTTCTCCGAATTTAAATACAACTATACTTTCTGATGGTTTAATATCTGCAATATAATTTATTAAAGGAAAATTTTTTTGTTTTTTTGCATTTTTAATTTGTTCCTTAATTTCAGACCAAGAATAACCCTTATCTCGAGCAGCCTTAAAAGAATTGAGGACATCTTGGATCACATTCAGATATTGATATGTTAGGTCTCCAAATTCCTTATAATCTATCACTTTTTTTTCGAGTTTCTTTATTGTTTCTTTTTGAAACTGAATAATTTTTTCTTGTTTAGATATTTTAGAACTGGTTTTATCAATTTCAGTTTCGACCGTTTCAAGGTGTTCGTTTTTACTGAAAAAATCATCTAATAAAGAGTTATAATTATCTTTAATTTTGGCTTTGAATTGTTTATCTACCATTAATTCAAATGGTTCAAAACCAATTGCAGAGTTATTTTCATAAATAATTCTAGGATTAATTTTATTATTAACTATTTTATCAATAAAGCTTTTTAATAATAAATATATTTCTTTAATTTTTTGGCTATCTAACTTATTTATCGTTTCCTTCTTATTTATATCCAGCCTTAGACAACATTCTGTAGCATATTTCCCTCCAATACCAACCTCAGATGCTAGAAAATTTACGACAGATTTGTTTGATTTATTGCTTAATTCCAGCAACTCTTCATATTTAAATTCATAAAGATTTAAACCTCGAACGGGAGCAAATTCAAATTTACGATTAGGAATTATTCGGCGGTCTTTTAATACAGTATATTTATTTGCAATTATTACATTTTCCATTTCATTTAATAAAAATAACATACCCCTATTAAAGAATTCACATATTAGAAAATTTTTTTCAGAATATTCAATTTCCCTTGTTTCATGGTTTTTATGTCTTCTTGCAACTTCAATTATCAAGACTCTATCAAATTTATATTGTTTAAATTTAATAATCACTTTTCTACGCAAATATTTTCTTAAAGTCATACAAAATTTTGGTGGAAATTTTGGTTTAATTCGTTGATATTCAGTCGTGTGTATTCGTTTAGCAGGCTCAATTAATAGATTTATGGTCCTTGACCTTGTTTTTAGTTTAAGAATAAATATATTATCTATTTGATATACATTATTAATGATAGCGCCAATACATTCTTCTTGAATTTCAGATATAATAGCTGCAAGATCAAAAGATGAAATAGTTTCCTTCAAAAAGATACCATCCAAAGAATTTAATCGTTTAATTTTAGTATCAAAACTTTTAATAAATTATACTTACTAAAATTTTAAAGATATATTTTATGATTGCTTTTATAATAATTTAGGAAGAATCGTTAAATGGAAATTAAAGATAAAGTATATTATACAAAATTTCTCCTTGCAGTTAGGACAGTTTTAGTATGTCATATTCTTACAATATTAGACGCTTTATATGGTCTGCCAAATGCCCAGTTATGGGGAGTTGGGTTTGGCTGGTTGATGGTAGTTGTTGATTGGGCAATAATGGTTTACATATTCAAGTTAGACGAAAAATTAGGGAGTAAAGGAAAAGTCTTCATGGAAGGACTAGGGACTTATGTATTAGGATGGGTATCACTATGGACAATTACATATACCCTTTTACATTGGTTATTATGGCCAGAAATTTGGATTGAATATAATGTGAATCCTATTAATACTTTGTGTATATTATTATTATCTTTTGGAATTGTTTTTGGTACTAGTGGACTTGCCAGAATTATGATGGACATCCCCCGATTAAAAAGATATCAAAAGGAAATTGACAAACATAAAAAAATGGAAAAAGAGGCAAAAGAAACAAAAAATAGAAAATTGATGATTAAGGTTAAGAGAAAACAAAAATACATAGAAAAAATACAAAGAAAAATGATGTGGCAACGCCTTAAACCAACATTAATTACAATGGTCCCTTTTATGGTTATGTTTTTCATACTTAATTGGTTTTTTTCAGGGGTATTAGTAGGATTCTTTCCTTTTAATGTGTGGGAAGCCCCTATTGTAGGTATGTTTATTCAAGGAATCCCAGTTTCACCCAGAGGATTTGCGTTGTACTTTTTTGGATTTTATTTAACGAGTAGTTTTGGTTTTAGCTTTATTGTCCAAAAAGTATTAGGTATTAAGTTCGGTGGAATGGGTGGTGGGTTTGGTGGTTTTGATAGCTTCGAACAAAAATAATAAATTTTAAATTTCAATTATTTTTTTATAGATTTAAAAGACAACAATATTATTTACAATAATTTGATCAAAACATTTTAATTTACTCTTAAATTCTCCAAGATATGTAAGATTATTTAAATTGTAAATTAAAAGACCTATCATTAAAGATCAAATTAAATGGAGAATGTTGAAATGAATATAAATAAAATAGAAGATTTGCAAGTTAAAGATATATGCTCTAAAGACATTAAATCAGTTAGATACAATGAAACTATTCAAAGTGCTGCAAATATAATGAGTAAATATAAGATAGGAGCAGTCTTAGTAGTAAATAAAGAGAATTTACCTATAGGAATAATTACTAATGACGATATAATCCGAAAAGTTGTACAATTTAATAAAAAAGCGAGCTCAATAAAATGTTCTGAAATAATGTCCCAACCATTAATTACTATTGATGGAGAAAACAATTTAATTGAAGCTATGAGAAAAATGGTGAATAATAATGTAAAACGATTAATTGTAATGTATGAAAACAAGTTATATGGAATTATTTCATCGACCGATGTCTTAAAACATTCTCCAGATTATATAGAAGTTCTTAAACAACAGATGGAGATTGTAGAAGAGAGTATCGAACATCAAGTAGATAATTATACTGGATATTGCCAAATTTGTGGAGCATGGAGTGATGATTTAAAGCAATCAGAAGATGGACTATTTGTATGTGATGATTGCCTTTAAATAAATCTAATTTTAAAATTTAAATTATGAAAGGAATGAATTTTTATGAATATAGAAGAAATTATGAATATTAATTTTAAAAAATTTTCAATTGATAAGGATAGGTTAGTAATTGATGCCTTGAGCTTAATGGATAAAAATAAAACATCAATTTTATTGTGTATAGATAATAAAAAAGAACTTAAGGGTATAATTACTGAGAGGGATTTGCTAGACAGATTGGGGTCTATCAAGTCTGGTAAATTAAAAACAAGTTCAATAAGAATTTCAAATATAATGGTCTATGACCCAGTTGTCGCTAAACCCGATGATTCGGTATATAAAGTTGCGGAAATTATGTATGACAAGGGGTATACAGGAATCCCAATCGTTGATGACAAATTAGTAGGTTTTGTTTCTCAAAATGAAATGTTAAAAGTCTGCCAAAGAATTAAGACGATTACTGTTGATAAAATTATGGAGAAAAATCCCATAATTATTTCAGAAGATAGCAGGTTAATACATGCACGTAGAATTCTTTTTGAAAAAGATGTCTGCTATGTTCTCGTTGGTAGTAGAAGTTCGGTTAAGGGAGTTGCTACTGAAGGAGTTTTAGCAAGAGCATTTTCGGATTTTCGTGAAAAAGTGCCAGGAGTTCACCAAGAGGAACGATTAAGACAGATTATTATTGAAAAATATTGTAAAGCACCATTTTTTATCGCTAAAGATACTTCTATTGGTGAAGCTGCCGATCAAATGCTTAATAAAGGGACAAGAATCTTAGTCATCACTGATAAATCTGAAAGATTATTGGGAATAGTGTCCAAAGATATTTTAATTAGGTTCATAAAAAATAAGCTATCATTAAAAAATTTTATATAATATTTTTACACAATATAGTAGTCAGAGAAATTATGACCGGAGAATCGAAAAATAACGAAGAACTACATTTTAAAATAAGTGATTTAAACCTAGGAATATATATTCCGATACATTTTTTTATTGTATTAACTCCGATATATCCAGTGTTTTATCTATTATTAATTTATTTAAAGGTTTTTAATTATAATTTGCAAATTGGACTAATTTTTCTACCGTTAGTGATTTTGGGGCTGACTTTTCTTTATATTGTACTTGTAGTCTATTTAACAAAATTTATATTGGTACTATCTCACTGGCGTTCTAAACCAAGAGAGGGAGAAAATATGGAAAGAGATTTTAATAGCAGACTTGTATTTCATTATCATCTTAGAGGCTTCGTAAAAAAGTTCCCATTATGGCTTATATTGCGTAGTCCATTTCATTTTTTGGTTCCATGGATGTTAAAAACTTTTGGACTATATAGTATCGGAAAAAATGTATTGATCTATGATTCATGGATTGGGCTGGAATTTATTTATCTTGAAGATAATACAATTGTAGGGATTGGAAGCGTCCTATCTTCTCATTTAGTGGATGGCATGAACAGGCTTACAATCAAAAAAATTAAATTGGGTAAGAATTCGCAGTTAGGACATGATGTTCTATTAGCCCCAGGTGTAGAATTGGGAGAATATACAATAATTCGTTCTAGAGCAGGTGTTCCAAAATTAGAAAAATTAAAAGCTGCTACTGTTTATAAATCTGGTTTTGATAACTCTCTTTATAAAAGAGATGTAAAAGGTACTAAAATATTAAGAAGTAGATTGGAGATGATTAGAAAAAATGGCATCAGCAAAGCCACCTAGTGTTAATTTAGGCCCAATTACTACTAATAATTTGTTTTATAGCAAATATATTATAATCTATATTTTAGAAATATGGTTAGCCGCGATCCCAACAGTTTTTTGGGGATATATATGTTATTTAAACCTAGTGATATATTGGTGGTCATGGTTTTTACTTCCATTGTATATTCTTGAAATCTATTGGATGTTTATTCTTTTGACAGCTTGGATTGCAAAAATATTTTTAGTAATTGTGTGTAAAATTTACCCTCCAAGAGAAGGCGTCTTTAAAATTAATGAAACTAAAGATTATTTCTATTGGAACTTACGGACATTTATTAGGTCCTTACCTTTTACTTTTATGCGATATTCTGCGTTTCCCTGGCTAGATTTTGTCGTTTATAACTTCTTATCAGGATCCAAATTTAATAAGTGTGGTATGTCAAGCGTTATGTATGACGGATGGATCGATACAGAATTTATTGAAACAGGAAATAATTGTATGATAGGACTTGGGAGCATTGTACTTTCTCATTATATAGACGGCGATTTATTTATTTTGAAAAAAGTGAAACTTCATGATGGAGCAATTGTCGGCGCTAAAGCTATTGTCATGCCAGGAACGGAAATTGGAGAGCATACAACTTTAGGAGCAGCTTCTTTAACTGAAATTGACCAGAAACTTGAACCTTATTCAATATATATGGGAATGCCAGCAAGAAAACTAAAAAAATAAATTGACTAATAATAAGTATTAATTTGATATATTATTTAGAAAATCCCAATTTTCAACTTATATTTTTTTAAATAATAACATTTATTGTATTTTATTTGAGGGTAATTACCATTCATCTGTAAAAATTTAAAACGACAGAAATATTTTTTTCTTATTAGTAAATTTTTATTTTAATGAACACAAATCTAAATATACAGAAAATTAAATAATAAAACATTTAGTTTTAAGGATGATGATTAGAAATGGAATATGAAGAAATAATAAAGAGACTAAGAGGAATTATAGAATCACCAATAAGAAGGATCGCCCCAGAATATATCTCTAAAATAGAAAAAGATTATGATAATAAAAGGAAAAAATCAAAAGCTATGTTTGAAGAAGCAAAAAAGGTTATCCCAGGAGGCCTAGAACATAATTTAAGTTTAAGATGGCCTTTTCCAATAACAATGGACAAAACTGAAGGATGTTATTTATGGGATATTGATAATAATAAATATATTGATTATTTAATGATGGGAGCTCCAATAATATTGGGACATAATTATCCTGTAATACGAGATGCAATTATAGAACTAATTCGAGAGAAGGGCCCAGCACATGGAGTTACTTCAGAGTGGGAAGTAAAAACAATAAAAGAAATCCAAAAACACATGCCATGGATAGAAAAATTTAGATTTCATCAATCTGGAACCGAAGCTGTAATGTCTGCTATAAGAGTCGCTCGTACCTATACAGAGAAACTTAAAATTATTAAAATTGGTGGTTCATATCATGGATGGTCGTCTGAAATGGTATACGGAATGCATATACCAGGTACCAAATCTTTAGAGGCTCATGGGATTCCAAAAGATTATCAAAAACATGTTATTGAAGCGCCACCAAATAATGAGAAAAAAATGAGGCGGATATTCCAAAAAGCAGAGGAAAAAGGTGGTGGAGTTGCTGCAGTTATTGTCGAGCCATTGGGTGGAGAATCTGGGACACACCCAGTAAAACCAGGTTGGAACAAATTTTTAAGAGAAATATGTGATGAATATAATTCGCTTTTAATTTTTGATGAAGTAGTTACAGGTTTTAGATTATCAATGGGTGGTGCAGCAGAATATTTTGGAGTCAGACCAGATCTTACAACTTTTGGGAAAATTATAGGTCACGGATATCCGAGTTGTGGTGGAGTAGGAGGAAAATCAGAAATAATGGATGTTTTAGCTGGAGGAATTGAAGGAATTAAAAAGAAAGCATATACAGGAGGGACATTAGCAGCTAATCCAATAACTGCAATGGCAGCCTATTATGCAATTAAAGAGATTGCCCGTACAAATGCAGTAGAAGTAGCAGGACGAGCGGGTGATAAAATTACAAAAGGAATAAATGAATTATTTGAAAAATTTGAATTACCATTTGTCGCTTGGAACTATAAATCAATCTTACATATAGAAACTGGGGCACCTCTTGCCTTGAAAATGACTGACAATGACTTTTTGAACCAATTAAATGAACGAAAAAAAGTTATGGACGAATTTGGAGCTGCATTAGTGACGCAAGGAGTTCATATATTAGCAGGGTCAAGGGGATATACATGTATTGCGCATACAGATGATGTCATAGATGAAACTTTAAAAGCATACGAAACAGTCTTAAAATGGTTTAGTTAATTTAGAAATTTTTTATTACCATTTTATTTTTTAATTCATTTATGATTTAAAAGATATTTACAATAATTCAGACCGGCTTGAAAAATGAAATATATACTAGCACATGACCATGGGACAAGTGGTTCAAAGGCAGCTTTAGTTTCAATTTATGGAGAAGTAATAGATTTTGAATTTAAAGAAACACCCTTATATTTATTACCAAATGGTGGTGCTGAGCAAGATCCAGATGAATGGTGGAAAGCTATTCTTTCGACATCTAAAAAATTGCTCGATAAAAATTTAGTGCCTGTCGAAGATATTGTGGCGATCAGCTGCTCAAGTCAATGGTCAGGTACCGTTGCAGTAGATAAAGACGGTAATCACTTAATGAGGGCAATGATCTGGCTAGACTCGAGGGGACAACCTTTAATCAGAAAGTTATTGAAAGGTCGAGTTTTGAATATTGATGGATATGGTCTTTTTAAAGGATTAAAATTTCTTAAACTCACAGGAGGTGGGCCTGCAAAATCAGGTAAAGACCCAATTGCACACATATTATATATAAAGGAAGAATTTCCTGAAATTTATGAGAAAACATACAAATTTCTTGAATGTATTGACTTTTTAAATTTAAAATTTACAGGAAAATTCGCTGCATCGTATAATTCAATCGTATTACATTGGGTAACAGACAATCGAAATTTGAATAATGTCCATTATCATGATGGATTGTTAAAATTTTTTGGAATTAAAAAAGAAAAATTACCTGAATTAAAAAGGTCGATAGATGTATTAGGAAATATATCTAAGAGTGTTGCAGACGAGTTAGGGTTAGAGAAAAATGTTAAAGTTATAATGGGAGCTCCAGACCTTCCAGCTGCAGCAATAGGTTCAGGTGCAGTTAGAGATTATGAATCACATATTTATATTGGGACATCTTCATGGATCGTTTGTCATGTCCCTTTCAAGAAGACGGATATAAGTCATAATATGGCATCACTACCATCAGCTATTCCGGATAAATATTTTCTTGCGACTGAACAGGAAACTGCTGGAGGTTGTTTATCTTTTTTACGAGATAATTTACTATACCATAAAGATGAATTATTAAAAGAAGAAAAATTACCAGATGTTTACAAAATTTTTGATAAAATAGTGGAAACTGTACCAGCTGGAAGTAATAAACTAATTTTTACTCCTTGGCTGTACGGAGAAAGGACTCCTATTGAAGACCATACAGTACGCGGTGGACTGTTTAATATATCACTTAAGACATCAAGAGCTGAACTAATTAGAGCGGTCTTCGAAGGAGTGGCATTTAATACCCGGTGGATATTAAAATTTGCAGAAAAATTTATTTTTAATAGAAAAATGGAGCCAATTAATATTATTGGCGGCGGTGCAAGTTCAGATATTTGGTGCCAAATATATGCAGATGTTTTAAACAGGACAATTCGGCAGGTTAAAGACCCAATCCAAGCCAATGCACGGGGAGCTGCATTTATAGCTTCTGTAGCTTTAGGATATATAACTTTTAATGATATCCCAAAATATATTAAATATTCCAAAATTTTTAAGCCAAAAAAAGAAAATAGAAAAATTTATAGCGACTTATTTAGAGAGTTTCTTGAAATATACAATAAGAATAAGAAGATGTATAAACGATTAAATAAACATATTTAATAATTATTAAAATTTTTATTTTAATTACTAAATTTATCTGGACAAAATACAAATTCTACCCATTGTTTTAATAATCAAAAGAAGTATCATAGTCTAAAATAAGAAATTCCCGCTTAAATTAACTAAAAAAGAAAGTGATAATATTTGAATATTAAAGAAATATATGAAGATGGTATTTCTAAATTTAAATTACAAGATTTTGCAGGAGCTGAAAATTTATTTAAAAAAGGACTGGAAATCGCAATAGCTAATAATAATACCCAGTGGTTATTAAAAATATATGCTGAATTAGGTAAATGCAATTATTTTCAGTCCAAATTAGACGATGCATTAAAAAATTATGACCTTTCATTAGAACTGGCAGAAAAATTGGACAATATAGAATATAGAATAAAAAATATGTATAATAAAGCACTAATATTTCAAAAAAAGTCGGACTATGTAAAAACAATACAATTATTAAAAGACGCATTAAAATTAGCCCAAGAATTTGAAGACTATGAAAAATATAATACAATAAAAACAACTTTTGATGATATTGTCCTGAAATATTCAAAAATATTATATGATTCAGAAATTATGGGAAATGATGCAATAGCAAAAGGAGATTATGAAAAAGCTATTATTAATTTTGAAAAGGGTATTCAAGCAGCTCGTAAAGTCAAAGAGTACGAGGCATTACATAGGATGCTAATTAGGATGTCAGATATTTATTTAAAGAAATTAAATAGGAAAAAAATCGCTCTGCAATATTTAGAGGAAGATTTACAACTTCAAAAAGAACAATTTAATGATCCTGAATCTATATCAAAAACAGAAATAATAATAGCTCAATTAAAAATTGAATTTAAAGAGTCGGAGGATGCTATAAAATACTTAGAAGATGTTATAAAATTATATAAAGAGTTGGGAGATTCTAGAGGCCAATTGTTAGCATATAACTTATTTGCAACTGCATATTTTACTTTAAAAAATTATAATCTCGCATTAAAATATCTTAATTTTGCTGAATCTCTAATTCCTTATGTAGAAGACCACGTAATCAAATTACAGACATTTCTATTGAGAGGACAAGTTTTAATTGAAATTGGGGATTTTGAAAAAGCATCGAAGAATTTTAATGATGCACTGTTAATTTCTGATGAAATTATGAATTTATCATTACTTGGAAATGTCTATCAAAATATAGGAAAATTATACAGACTGTGGAAAAAGTTTAATTTAGCACATGAATATTATTCAAAATCAATTGAAATTTTTGAGAAAGAAAAGGATGAATTTAATAAAGTCATATCATATTTAGGCGATGCATTAACTTATGAGTCTGAGGAGGATTTTTATAATGCCATTAAAAATTTTGAAAAATGTATAAAATTCGGTGAAAAAATTAATGATTTGGAACTTCTCTCTAATGTATATAAAGAATTAGCTAAAATTTATGAATCTAAAAAAGATTATAAAAATGCTACATTAATACTTGAGAAATTAGCTGCCGTCCAAAATGAATTAGGATTTTTTGATTTTGCTGAAAAAGTTTATCAAAAGATAGACCTTTTACAAAAGAAGATTTAAAAAATATAAGAGGTTAAAAAATGAATAATGTATATTTTGTAAATTCTAGAGCAATCATTAATGTAAAAGATGTAAATGCAGGTAAAATTAGCTTTTTTAATTCGGAACTTAGCTTAGTTAATAAATTGTCAATGTTAATCAAAAAAAGTAAAGTATTGGACATAATTGAAAAAGGTGATATAGTCGCAATCAAAATGCATTGGGGGGATCATGGCACAATGAAAACAATTAGGAGTATATATGTCAGAAAACTTGCATTGGAAATTGAATCTAGAGGTGGGATTCCTTTTATAACTGAGTCATCAGGACTTGGACTTTTTTATGACCGAACTTTTGGCTTGGGGCGCCTAAAAATTGCCAGAGAAAATGGTTATACATGGGAAACTTGTTGCGCACCTCTGATCCCTCTAGATGGTATAAAAGGTAAAGATTATGTAAAGGTTAAAAATGAGGAAGGAGTTCAACTAAAAGAAGTATATGTCGGCAAAGCTATAATGGACGCAGATAAAATTATTTCATTAGCTCATGTTAAAGGGCACCCTAGAGCTGGGATGGGGGCAGCAATTAAGAATATAGGAGTAGGATGTGTCGGTAAAAGGTCTAAATTTAATTTACATTTTTATAATGAAATTCCTGAAATAATTGCAAATGAATGTAATCAATGCGGAAAATGCACCCAAATTTGTCCAGAAAATGCTATTGACATTAATAATAAAATTATAATCAATGATTTATGTTCCCGGTGTTATGGGTGTATAGGGGCTTGTCCTAATAAAGCAATTAAAGTCGAATGGTGTAATGCAAAAGATACAAATATTAGGATCCTAGACTGTGCAAATGCAGTATTACGTGCCAAAGGTCCAGAAAATTTCGGTTTTATAAATTTTTTAATAGATATTTCACCAATTTGTGATTGTGTACCATACAATGACCATAATGTAGTCCAAGATATAGGTATACTTGCATCAAAAAATATATATGCAATTGATGTCGCCTCTTTTGATTTGATTAATAAAGCCCCACGTTTACCAGACTCGGTAGCCACCCAAAAATCTGGAGACGTCCTGTCCCAAATTTTCTCCGATAGTACAGGAGCAGATTTTAGATACATTATAGACCAATTGAAAAAAGATAACCCTGAAAATTTAAAATATAACCTTATAGAAATCGAAAGACTATAACCTATTAAAAAAATGATCAATCATGCTATTTATTTTTTTATGAGCTTTTTTTAAAATTAATCTGGCATTTTCAAAACTTAATAAATTTAGCGCTTCAATATAATTTACCCATTTAAATCCAATATGTTCATAAGAAATTTTAATCTCTTCAGATTTGGTTTCTCCAAGAAAAAAAGTAACAGTTTTATGTATTTTCCCTTTATTACTGTAATAATAATATTCAATAGTCTCTAAAAAATGATCAATAACTTTAATATCGTCAAGCCCTGCTTCTTCTTTAACTTCTCGAGATGCAGTCTCAATTATAGTTTCTCCTTTTTCTATAATCCCCTTGGGAAACCCCCAATGATTATGTGAATCTTGCAATAATAAATACCAAATTAATTTTTTATCATTAATATCTCTCCGGAAAATTATCATACCGGCTGATTTTATTTCTCGCATAAAAAGACCAACTTTAATTCATGACCATTATTATTATTTTGAATTTTTTTATTTTTTTATAATCATAAATTAATTGATTTTTATCCTTAAATCATTTAAATAATTAGATAGAAAAAAAGTAATGATGAAAATGTATTTTATAATTAATCCAAAATCTGGAAATGGAAGAACAAAAAAACGATGGGAAAAAATAATTAGACCACTAATCGAATCTAAAAATATTGAATATAATTTTAAATTTACGGAATATCCAAATCATGCAACAGAAATTGTAAGAGATTTAATTAAAAAAGGTAATAAATTTATTGTTGCAGTGGGAGGTGATGGCACTTTCAATGAAGTCATTAATGGATTTTTTGAAAATGATAAATTGGTTGACCCAAATTGCGTTTTTGGACTTATTTCGAGTGGAACTGGCTCAGATACTATTAAAACTCTGGGGCATTCTAAAGATTTTGAAGAATCTATCGAGATTCTACAAAAAGGTTCAATTAAAAAAATAGATATTGGAATTGCTAAATTCAGAAGTTTTGAAGGAGATATTAAATCCCGTTATTTCCTAAATATAGCTGATATTGGTCTCGGTGGCGATGTTGTCGATAGAGTGAATAGAACTACTAAAATTTTTGGGGGTAAAATATCATTTTACATAGGGTCTATTAGAGGGATATTACACCATAAAATGGTGAAAACTACATTAATTTTTGAGGATACAGGTGAGAAATATGAATGTAATTTAAATTTGGCAATTTTTGCAAATGGAAAATATTTTGGCGGAGGAATGAAAGTAGCTCCAGATGCAATAAATGATGATGGGTTATTAGATATAATTACAGCTCAAGATATGGGAAGATGGAAACTTTTAAAAAATATATCAAAAATGTATAGTGGCAAACACCTTGAGTTACCAGAAGTAAAAGCCCATCCCCGATGTAAAAAAATAAAAGCAGAATCAGAAAAACCTATATTTTTGGATTTAGATGGTGAACAAGTAGGGACAACTGATATAGAAATAAATATTTACCATAAAATACTTCCATTAAAAACACTCCCTATAAAATAGTCAATTTAGAGGCTAAATATTACCTTTTTTTTATTATCAATTAAAATTTCATTACAAGCTAATTATTAAATTCTCAAGAACCATATATTATATGTTTAATGGTATTATAAGACTATTAATATTGGTGTTGAAAATATGGTCGTTAATAATGAATTAGATGAATTAGAAAATTTGATTAAAAATAATAACCTAGAGGAAGCTTTTGAATTAGTAAAAGATTTATTTGATAAGCAAACTGAGGAAATAATAGCAACACCTGAAGGAAATGCTCGCGCTGAAGCTTACTATAAATTAAAAGATAGAATTTGTGATTATCAAACAATACCAATATTTGAAAATAAACATTATGTGAAAAAAATTAGTATGCCCTTAGGAATTATTGGGGCAGTAGGCATTGGATTGGTTGGAATTTCATTCATATCATTACTTGAATTATTTTTCTTAGCTATAATTGGACTTATAATGTTTGCAGTTGGACTTATTGGTTTTGTTATTTCGTTACCAATTTGTATAGCTATAAATATGACATCAAATATAAGAAGACCTGAAAGTTGGATCGTAAAAATTGGTAAACAAAAAGGTAGAATAGATTTAATGAGATCAACTTATTCAGAGTATCAAATAAAGCGCTTAGAATTAGATTTATTAAAATATTATTGGTATTGGATAATATCTATCAAAAAATTTGGATATATAGTCCCAGATAATGTAGAATTATAAAAATTTTAAATATCTTTTTTTTAATTGGTAAATAATGTGATCGGTTTAATATCTTGTTCTTTACCAAAAGTTGGAATAATCCACATATACATTAAATATCTTAATTCTCTGTATATTGGCCTAATAAAGTTCATATGCCCTAATGAACCGTCAAAAAATAAGCCATCACCATCAACTAAATCCATACAGACAGATTCACCTTTAGAATTAATTAAATATTGAGTTACTGCAATTGTTTTAGTATCATCATCAATACAAAATATATATATTTCGGGATAATCTGGATGGATATGAGAATATATTTTTATTTTTCCATTGTCAGACCTTTCTAGATTGACACTTGTTATAACACCTTGACCAAATACTTTTTTTGGAATTTTAGTGAAACCAGACATAAAATATCCATTTCTAAAAGCTGTCCATACTTCTCTATATGTAGCCAACCTTTCTGAATTACCAGGTTCGCCTCTGGGAATAAAATTTTTAAATGAAAATTTTTTTATTTCAAATTGAGGATTTAAATTTTCATTGATTTTGTTTAAAACTGGTGCTTCTATTAAACAGATTTTATTTGCATATAAATCTTTAGAATTTGGAATAATCTGAATTTTATCTTTCTCAGGAACAAAGACCATGTCAAATTGGGACAAATTAAATTTTCTTTTATCTCTTAATAATATCGAAGTTCCTTTTAATATACAAAAATTAAACACAGTATTTTCTCTCGTATTTAATTCAATTGGGTCTTGAAAATAGAAATATTTTATTTTTACATGTTTAATTTCCTTTTCAAATTTTTTATTAATAGGTTCTTGGAAATAGTAAGAGTACATTTCCTTTTTTGTAGGTATTTTCATTCACGAACACCCAAATAACTTGAATAATTATTTAATCAATTAACAAGATATTATTACATTTATTTTGAATAATTTTTTCTCCGATACGACATACTCTTTTTGCGATTTCTGAAATTTTTATTTCTTTAATTGACCTAGTTTTTGTATAAAACATATCATTTAAAGGATCCTTCCATTTATGAGGGATATTCTGAGCCCCACATATTGTACCGAGTATAGCACCTACATTACCACAATTACAATCTGTATCAAAACCGCACATGGCTGCAATACAAATGGATTTTTCGAAATCATTGTTACCATATAATAAAGATAGAGTTATAATACTTGCATTGGGTAATACATGGACAGCACTAAATGGTGTCATTAATATAGTTTTTCTTTTAATTGAAGATTGGGATATTAATTCTTTTTTGAATTTTCTCCAATATCCTTTTAATTTTCTCAAAGAATATCTCCAATTTGAATATCTAGAATGCAAATTAATTGCAAGTTTTATGAATCTATGATAATTACTATCAACTGGAATGTATTTTAACGCCTCGTTAATATTTTCCTTAATGTTTGGGTTAAAAAAACCTAAAGATATTAATACGGCAATAAAAATCTCTCCAAGAATACCATCACCACTATGAGCTACTTCCCCATCAATTTTGGCATAGTGAGCTGCAATTTCAGGACATGGGGCAATTTGACCCCATATATCACCTTTCATTTGCCCTCCAATAAAATCATAATAGATATTTTTTTTGCCGGATTCAGGTGGCATTATACCTCTTTTTTTCATATTATTATAAGCTGCTTTTTCAGCAGTAAACATCATTGTATATAATTCTCTAAGCCATTCTTCTCCTATAATTTTTGAATTAATATCGATCCCATGTCTTTCTAAAGTTAATAACCCAACAATTTCATACATTTCATCATCATTCACGTATTTCTCTTTCAGTGGCTTTATATAGTTATTAATTTCACCATATCTTTTTTTGATCCAGAGATATGGCTTTAATTCTAATGGGGCCCCTAATCTTGATCCAATACACCTCCCCAGCCATGACCCATAAACCGCATCATAATATTTTTCTTTCGTCAATTTTTTCATGATAATTACATAAGTTGTATTTATTAGATAAACATTTTCTTTAAAACATTTTAAATTACCAATAGAACAATAAATTACCCGCATTTTTTTTATTTAATTAATGATATAGAAAAGAAAAAAGAATTTCTTAAGGGAATAATTTGTTAATCACAATTAAATTAAGAAGAGTTAAAATTATTAATTACTTTCAATTAATATAAAGAGTAATTGCTCAATTTAATAATTTAAGTACTTTTGTGCATTGCTTTTTTATAGATTCATCTTTATTCAATTGATTAATTTTCTCAATATACGACTTTAATTCTTTTATAATGTTCAAATTTTTTCTGCCTATTTTAAAAAGTTCCTTCAGGAGTGATTTGATAACTTTTTTCGAATCATCATATAAGGAATTACGGACAATTTCGAGATAATTTGAGTTAAGATAATTAGCCATATTAATTGCTATTTTTATAGTGCTTGCTCTTATATTTTCATTAGGGCTAGCCATTAATATTTCAATAGTATTTTTAAATTTTGGATCTTGTAAGGTTTGCTTTGAAAATACATTTAAATTTGACGCTACTAAATCTAGAATTTCATTTTCTGAAGGTAATTCCGGTAAACTTGCGTCTAATTTATTCAATTTAGCTAAAATATAGGACCATAATAATTCCGGTAGAGGGATTTTATCAGTAGGTATCTGAGAAAGTGGATTAATTTGCATAACTTTAAGAAGTAAATTACAATATTGCCCTAAATTAGCACAAGATTTAGCTTCATAAACTTTCTCATATTTTGATTTTATAAAATCACCAATTTCATTAACGCAGCATGTCCCCATTAAACAGACAGGCTCTTTTAGGTTTATTAAACTTTTTTTATCAAATCCTTTTCCAAAAATTAGTGTGAAAGACGCAGATTTTTTAAGTGACGGATTTTCAAGAGTCAATTCTTCCAAATAAACTAAAGTTAGACCTACACAGCCTTCATAACATGCAAGTTCATTCCCATAAATTATATCGACATTGTCAGGGAAAATTCTTCTTAATTCCCAAGGGACTTTTTGTACTAATGAATCTATGTCCATTTGAGGAATTGTTATTATTTCAATTTTGTTAATATCACCGATGCCTAGTTCTCTATCATGGGCTATTTTAGTGGTCGGGACTTCAAGATTTTTTAATCCCAGAAGTTTAGCACCAACAGCATCCACTGCTACGATGTCAGTCCCAGCTATAATCAAATTATAGTTGAAAATGTAATCAGGTAAAATATCGGGGTTCTGAGGGGGACATGGGCCAACAGCAACTCCGTTTATTCCATCAACAATACATAAATCGGGTTTAAATACCTCGAAAATATCTATAAGACGTTGTTCATGATAATAGTGATGTCTTAAGGCTTTGCTTTCATCTCTAAGCATACCTAATTGGAGTTTAATTCCAAGCGTTATTTTTGTACACCAATGCGTTTTTAATTTAGGTATTTCTATATATATGTTATTTTTTCTATTTTCAGGATTTATAAGCTCATCATAAGCAAATTTTGAAATTTCAACATCATATTTTTCTTTACCTAATTTGATCTTTTTAGTTGAACCTTCGTCCATATAGATAATATTTACTCCATTTTTTTTGCAAACCTCGTCAAAACCTGTAAGTTTAAATACGAACCTGGTAAATAAACCAGATGTGCAATTTTCGATTACAAAAATTTTAGTTGGATCTGCACCATTTTTAATCAAAACTTTTAATACTGCATCAAGTACAAGGGGGTCGGTATAAGAAAATTTAGTGAAATGGACCCCATTAAGCTTAATAATTATCTTTCCAGGAGGAATAAATTTGGAAATACCACCCAATTGGTCAAATACTTGGTTAATCGTGTCTTCAATAGAACCAGATATTTTTAATACAAATACTTTACTTGTTTCAGATTTCAAATCAAATCCCTTATTTCCATTAATAAAAACAAATTAAACTAAATTATATTTTAACAATTTACTATAGATATAGGTTGTTTATTACTGATATAGGTTACTTTTATATTTCAATAGTAAAATAATAAACCATATGTTAAAAGAGGATAGAAAATACTATTTTCCGTTGCTATTGATTTTTTTATGTCTTAATGATATTTTTGACAGTTATTGTACAAATTATCCAAACTCATATGGGTCCTTTATTGAATTAGAATTTGGAATTACGCATAGTGTATATCTAATCATTGTAGGAATAGCCAGTATCGGGACATATTTTGTATTTTTTAACCAATATTTATGTGATTTGCTAGGAAGACGGATAATGATTTTTATAGTCCTTCTAGGTTTAGGGTTGTCTTCTTTATTTATTTCTTTATCAACAACGCCACTTCAATATACGATTGGTCTGTTTTTTATATATATATTTTTTAGTAGTGATGTTTGGGTCATTTACCTTTCTGAGCAGAGTTCCGAAAAGCACCGGGCAGGATATATATCGCTTGTGCTAGTATTTGGGTCAGTAGGTGGTGGACTAACTATCCCGTTATTTAGGGCATTATTAATTCCTAGTTTTGGGTGGAGATCAATGACTTGGTTTGCATATATTGCAATAGGTATAGCTTTTTTGGCATTTATGTTCAAAGAATCAAGAATTTATAGGGAAATGAAGGTACAAAAAAAGGATCGAAAAGGAATTAGATTTAATCTTAAAAAATTTGTAAAAATTTTTGACAGAAAAATTATTAAAAGTACAATTACAATTTCTCTATTAGGGTTTTTTGTCGGTTGGAATTATGTATTTTTAATTTCTGGAGAACCATATTTAGCCGCTGAAAAGCATTTTGATACTTCACAAATTGATTTAATAATAACAGCAATTGTATTAGGAGCAATAATAGGTTATATTTTAGCAGGGATACTTTCGGATTATATTGGTAGAAAACCAGTAATCTGTATATTTAGTGTGATAATTCCATTAGGACTTATTATGATTATTTTAGGGAATTTCATCGCTAGTTTTATAGGCGGTTTTTTGGTCAGCATATCATTTTGGGGGCTATTTGTAATATCAAGAATGATTGCTATTGAATCTTTTCCTACAGATATAAGAGGGACTGGGGCTGGGTTCAGAAGTTTTAGTTATGCAGTGGGAACAACTGTTGGGTCTTTTTTTACAGCATATATTCTAGTATTTATTGGATTAGGTTGGAGTTTTTTACTAAATAGTATTTTTCTATTGACAATGATACCTTTTGTAATTCTTTTTGTAAAGGAAACTAAAGGAATTAAACTTGATAAAATAACCATAATATAAGATCCAAGACTATCAATAATCAAATATTGATCCCTACGTGCCGAATTTAAGCCTTAAATAGTAAAAATATTTTTTATATTACTTTTATGTATCCAAATTCTTTATAAAAGATGTTTTTTTAACAAAATCCCAGAATAAATTTATTAAATGATTTTTTGTGTCATGATTTTTTAATCTAATTAAATATAATTTCCTTTTAATTAATTCAGAATCAGATAACCTTATGCACTTTACTAAATTAGCAGCTTCTGCCTTGGAGGCAGCAATTGATGAAATTAAACTAATACCCATTCCTTCAGAAACGGCAGTAAGAACAGACTCAGTAGTAGTTAGCTCACAAAAAATTCTTAATTTTTTAGGAGAAATACCCATTTTTCTTAATAATTTCTCACTTTCAATTCTTGTTCCAGAAGTGGATTCCCTTGAAATATATGGAAATTTCAGTATGTCAGATGGACTAATAATTTTTTTATTAGATAGTTCATGGTCAGGGGGGACTACTAAGACAAGCTCTTCTTCAGCTAAAATAATATATTCTATTGAATCAACATCATTAATTAAACTACCAACCCCTGCTAAATCTACTTCTTTATTCAGTAATTTATTAAAACTTGTAGTCGTATCGTTTATTTCAACTTGAAATTTTATTTTTGGATTTTTTCTTTGGAATTTTGAAAAATAGATAGGTAGGATATGCTGACCAGGAGTTGTTGAACTGCTGATTTTTAAAATACCACTGATACCTTTAATTTTCTCTTCAATTTCTGCTTTTGCTAGATGAAAATTATCAATAATTAATTTTGTTCGTTTTAATAAAATTTTTCCCTCTTCTGTTAATGAAACGCCTTTTATAGACCTAGTAAAGATTTTTACTCCAAAATATTTTTCTATATTTTCCATTTGTTGGCTTATAGCACTTTGACTCATATCTAGTTGATTTGCTGCTTTTGAAAAGCTGCCTAATTCTACTATTTTTAAGAAATTTTCTAAATATTTTAATTTAATAGCCATTATAACCTATTCCTTAAGATAATTTTCGATTTTCTTATAAATATAAGAGAAACTTATAGTATATATTATATTTTCTGATATATTTAAATATCATGTTTATAATTAGATAGCCAATAAAAAATTGATACGGAAATTGAATAAATATAATTACATGATTAAAGGTGAATTTAAATTGGCTAAATTATCTGTAATGGTCTTTGAGACTCCATATGGACGAGAAAAAGCTTATACTGCATTAAGATTTGCTTTAACAGCACTTAATGATGGACACGAGGTCACAATGATTCTAATTCAAGATGGAGTATTTGTCGCCAAAAAAAATCAGGGTCCTGCAGAGTATCCAAATACTTTAGAATATCTTAAGACCTCTATAGAAGAAGGACTTAAGGTGATCGTATGTGGAGTCTGTTGTCAGGCAAGAGGAGTAGTAAAGGAAGACCTTATTGATGAAGTTGAAATTGTAGGAATGCATGAAATTGTTAATGCTTGTGTTAATAGTGATAATACAATAACTTTTTAATATAACTTGAAATTTTTTGGTTATCTAAATATTCTTCTTGTAAATTTTATATATTAAAAATATATTAACAGAATAAGGTGTATAAAGACTTGGATTATGATGTGGAATTAGATGTCCGCCGTATGACATGTCCAATGCCAGTATTAAAGACTAGAAAAAAGATTAAAGAAATTGGTAATAATAAAGTTTTAAAAATTATTGGAGACTTCCAACCCGCTAAAAAGAATATTCAAGAATTTCTCAAAAAAGAGGGATATCCAGTATTAAAGGTCGAAGATATCGGAAAAGAATATATTATATATACAAAAACTTAATGATTAAATAAAACATTCATTGTGATCAAAATGATTACTATTATAGCCACTTTGTTTATTAAGGAAGGTAAAATGGAAGAAGCTATAAGAATTCTAAAACAAATAGTACCGAAAATACGGGAATCTGAACCAAATTGTATTTCTTATATTCCGCATTTATTAAAAGGGAAAAAAAATAAAAATAAAATAATTTTTTACGAAAAATATAAAGATGAAAATGCTTTTACAGACCACATGGCAAATCTTCCAAAAAATTTTGAGAAAATATTCCCCCTACTTGAAAAAAAAATTGAGAGTATAGTTTGTAATGAAATAATCTGAGAAGATTTTTTTCAATTTAATTGTAAACAATTAATTATTATATTCTATAACAATAATTCTCTTGATTTATTTATTTTTATAATTTAATTAGTATTATTTATAAATTCTTTAATTATTTGGACTATTTGTTCGGGAGCATCTTCCTGGAGATAATGCCCTGCTTCATTTATTTTGTATATTTTTATATCGGGATATATTTTTTGCCAAATTTCAATTATTTTAGGCGGAAATATCTTATCTTTCATCCCCCAAATTAGAATCTTCGGTTTATTTTTTAATAAGATGAGTTCATCCCTAATTTTTTGCATAATTTCTGAGCTTGGATGATTTTTACCCTTGGGAATGTCCAAAGGAAATGCTTTAGCCCCAATACAATATTCTGGACTTGGAAAGGGCGCAATATATGCTTTTTTAATAATTTTTTTCTCATCTTTAGAGAATTTTTTTACAAAAATACTGAACATCATCTGAGGAATAAAAATCTTCATATTACTCATCAATTGGTCATAAGTTCCATTTTCAATCATTGATTCAAACCATAAGCGTCTATGTTCTTTTGCTACACCTACAGAAGTATTCATGATAACAATTCTTTTTATTAGATCATGATGACTTACTGCAAATCCAAATCCAATTGGTCCGCCCCAATTTTGGACTACTAAGGTTATATTTTTGAGATTAAGTTTAGTCAATAATTTACTTAAATTATCTATGTGCTGAGCTAGACGATAGGGTTTATCATGGGGAACATCACTTTTACCAAATCCCATGTGATCTGGAACAATTATCCTATTTTTTTTCGATAAAGGAGGTATAAATTTTCTATAAAGATATCCCCATGTTGGTTCACCATGCAATAACACAATAGGCTCTCCATTTCCTTCATCTATATAATGCATATCAAACCCATTTATTTTTTTAAAATGTGGTTTAAATGGAAATGTACCATTAAATGTTTCATTAATAAGAAAATCCCTTTTCATATTAAAACATTCACTGAATTTAAATAAAAAAATTGTTATAAATATAGAAAAAAAGTAAACTATTAAAAAAATACTTTTATTTTATAAATTTTTTTGAGAAATACATTGAAAATAGTGCAAAATTCAATTAATTTTCTTATAAAATTAAATTTAGAATTTAATTCAGTAAGGGTTTATTCATTTTTCTATGCTAATAATAGGAAAATAAATTTTATATCTATTCAATAAGAACAGATACTGGCGTGACCCCAAACGCCTCTATCCCGCCCACTTTATCAAAAGTTTTCGGGA
>SUPR01000031.1 GCA_005191425.1 Candidatus Helarchaeota ASGARD archaeon Hel_GB_B | reverse complement strand
TAATGTAAATATAATTGGGCCAGCATTAGCAATAGAACAAAGCACAGGAACCTTCGTACCAGTTCCAATGGAAACTCCAGAAGTAAGACGAAGACATGTGGCTAAAGTTGTCAGTTTTACACAAATACCGGACTATGAATTTGAGAGACCTGGACGAAAAGAAGAGCCTAAGCGGACCTATGTAATACAGTTAGCATTTCCCTATATCAATGTAAAAAATATGGTCTCGATGCTTTTGACAGCTATCTTCGGGAATATTAGTATGGGGGGCGAATTGAAGATGGTAGATGTCAGATTTCCAAAAGTATATGTCGATGATTTTAAAGGCCCAAAATTTGGTATAGAAGGTATTAGAAAAATACTAAAAGTACCAAAAAGGCCTCTCCTAAATAACATGATAAAACCATGTACATATACTTGGGCACCAGAATTCTCGCAATTATTTTATGATGCAGCAGTTGGTGGTTGTGATATAATTAAAGATGATGAATTAGTGTCCAACCAAGATTACAATAAACTTGAAGATAGAGTCCCAGCTTTTATGGAAATGGCTGATAAAGCTGATTCAGAAAAAGGTGAAAAGACAATTTATACCGCAAATATCACTGATAAATTACCTAATATTTTAGAAAATGCTGATAAAGTCCAAGAATTAGGTGCAAATGGCATTATGATAAATTTTCCAGTTTTAGGATTTGAAGTATTAAGAGCTCTAGCAGAAGATCCATCAGTAAAAGTTCCCATTCTTGGGCATATGGATTTTGCCGGAGCAATGTATATGGCGCCATGGTTTGGTGTTTCAAGTCATTTAATTCTTGGAAAATTAGCAAGATTATGTGGTGCAGATATTGTAGTACATCCCGCTCCATATGGAAAAGCATCTGTTATTCAAGAAAAGTATATTAGAGTAGCCAATACTTTAAGATGGCCATTTTATCATTTGCGACCAACTATGCCTATGCCATCAGGGGGAATTACTGCAGGATTAGTAGATAGATGTGTAAATGATTTAGGGACTGATATTATCATAGGTTCTGGTGGCGGTATTCATGCTCATCCTGATGGCCCAAAGGCAGGCGCTACTGCATTTAGACAAGCAATTGATGCTACATTGCAAGGTATTAAATTGACTAAATATGGAAAAACCCATAAAGAACTAGGTAGAGCCTTAGGTGTTTGGACTGCTGGTAAGAAAACAGAATTTAAACTCTAATCATTGATTTTTAAAACTCTATTTTTTTTAAATTATAGCTCATTTTGTGCAACTTTTTTATATATTTAAGTATTCTTTTATAATATAGGTAAAATGAAATCACTCCTAGTTATTATAAATAAAAACAAAAAAGTATCCACATAGGAGATAAGCCGTGGAGATTGTTGTTTATGTTTTAAATAAATTAAAAAGGAGTTCAATACTTTTTAAAGAGAAAATTCGTAAATTAAAAAATATTCCAGAGCGATTTTTAATTAATTTTCCAAGTCATTTATCTTGTGAGTTAGAAGAATTTGGATTCGGCAATTTAACGACTGATGAGTTTTGGGAAATATATAAAGAGAAATGTAATGTTAATGAACCATTTTTAAATGCGTTAAAATACAAATATAACCCAATTTTGGAAAGTTTACCCGATCTTTATGAGAAACTGCCTGATTTACAAATTATGCCATATCAAAATTTGAGCTATATAGAAAAAGTTAGCGAATTAGAAGAAGAGATTCTTTTAGAAACATTTCGCGCTAGATTAACTGGAAAAATTAAAGTTGAAGAGTGGAAAGAGTTATTAAGCGACGACTATGAATGGAATGCAACATTCAGAGAAAAAAATGAAGAAACTATTTTAAATAATATAGATAAAGATAAAAACTATTTAATTTTGTATGAAGGCTATGTAAAAAGTTTATTACAAAAGATGCGGGCTATGGGATACTTTCCAAGAATAAATTTTTTAAAAGAATACTATCGTTCACCATTAGAAATGTTTATATATGAAATTGGGAAAAACGGGTCCGAAAATATTTCTGATGAATGTATTAAAAAGTGTATTAAAGACCATATACGGTATGTAGAATTGATTCTTTACGAGAAATCAATCGATGATGCTCATAAAAAATGGGAAAATAGCACCAATAAATAATTGGACTGTATTCAGGTCAAAATAGCAAATTTGCAAAAAAATACCAAAATCTTTTTTTATATTTCATTTAATTAAAAATTGGTGACTTTTTTTGGAATATGATATTGCTATTATTGGTGCAGGAATTTCTGGCGCTGCTATTGCAAGAGAACTGTCAAAATATTCTGTTAAGACAATTTTAATAGAAAAAAATCCCAGTGTATCCATGGGTACTACAAAAGCAAACTCTGGCATCATTCATGGAGGTTATGCAGCAAAAAATGGCACTAATAAAGCTAGATTTAATGTTGCAAGCTTGCCATTATTTGAAAAAGTATGTAATGATTTAAATGTAAGTTATTCAAAAATTGGGTCTTTTGTCGTAGCATTAGAAAAAGATCAAATAGAAAAATTATACGAACTTAAAGAAAATGGGTTAAAAAACGGCATTAAAGATTTTAAAATCATTGAAGATCCTAAAAAAATTTTAAAAATGGAACCCAATCTAAATCCAAATGTCTGTGGTGTCCTATACTGCCCCGGAGCTGCTATTATTTCACCCTATGAACTATGTATCAACTTTGTTGAGAATGCTATTATTAATGGACTACGTTTCCTTCCTGATTCTGAAGTTATTGAAATAAAAAAAGAGGATAAATTTAAAATAATCATAAGATCTGGTATTGAAATTAAATCTAATATCGTTATTAATGCTGCAGGTCTTTATGCTGATAAAATTTCTTCCCTCGTAGGACTGGACTATTTTAAAATTACTCCAAGAAAAGGTGAATATGTTTTATTTGATAAAAATGTCATGAAAATTAACCATATATTATTTCCAGTTCCTACTAAAATAAGCAAAGGAATTGTAGTTTCCCCAACTGTTTCAAATAATTTTTTTGTTGGACCAAATGCAAAAAATATTGATGATAAAGAAGATATTTCTTGTACATTAGATGGATTAAAGGAGGTCATTGAAGGTGGGAAAAAACTTATCCCCAACCTCCCATTACGTGATGCAATTACCGTTTTTGCTGGCTTACGTGCAGTCTCAAATAATAATGATTTTATTATAGAGCAAACTGAAATAGATGGATTTATTAATGTAGCGGGTATTCAATCTCCTGGACTAAGTTCATGTCTGGGAATTGCAGTTTATGTTGTAGATATTCTTAAAAATATTGGAATAAACCTTAGATTAAAAACAGATTTTATACCTACACTTGATAAACCTCCTCATTTTGCATACCTTTCACCTAAAGATAAAGATGAATTAATTAAAAAAGATGAAAATTATGGTAGAGTAATATGTCGGTGTGAAACAATTACTGAAGCAGAAATTAGAGCTGCAATTAATAGTCCATTACCTGCTCGCACACTAGACGACATTAAATTTAGGACTCGAGCTGGTATGGGGCGATGTCAAGGTGGATTTTGTACTTCTAGAATTATAAGTATACTATGCGATGAATTAGGAAAAAATCCCACTGAAATAACTAAACATGGTAAAGGTAGTGAATTAGTAATTGGTACTACAAAACATTTGCGGAGGGATACAAAATGAAGACATATATAACTGATATTGCAATTATTGGAGGTGGGCCTGCAGGTCTAGCAGCAGCAATATCTGCTTATGAAAATGGAGTTAATGTCTTATTAATTGAACGTGATTTTGAGTTGGGCGGTATTTTACCCCAATGTATTCATAATGGGTTTGGACTAGGTATATTTGATGAAGAATTAACAGGTCCTGAATTTGCTCAACGATATATCAATAAGGTAATGGAATACAAAATTCCTATAATGCTAAATACCATGGTACTTGAGATTAGACCAAATAAAAATATCCTTGCTGTAAATAAAAATGAAGGTGCTATATTAGTAAAACCAAAAGCAATTATTCTTGCAATGGGTTGTCGAGAGCGCACACGGGGAAATATTCGAATCCCGGGTACTAGGCCTGCCGGTATTTATACAGCAGGACTTGCTCAACGATTAGTAAATATAGAAGGTCTGATGCCCGGTAAAAAATTTGTAATATTAGGGTCTGGTGATATTGGAATGATAATGGCACGTAGATTGACATTAGAAGGCGCAGAAGTTAAAGCAGTCATCGAAATTCTTCCTTATACAAGTGGACTGATCAGAAATAAAGTTCAATGTTTAGACGATTTTGGTATTCCTTTATTACTCCAACATACTATAATTGAAATTAAAGGGAAAGATCGTGTTGAAAGCGTAGTCGTTTCAAAAGTCGATGAAAATTGGGAACCTATAAAAGGGTCTGAAAAATCGTTTGAATGTGATACTCTTCTCTTATCCGTAGGATTAATCCCTGAAAATGAATTGTCAAAAACTGCTGGTGTTGAACTTGACCCCAAAACCCGCGGTCCTATAATTAATAATTATTTTCAGACCAATGTCGAAGGAATTTTTGCTTGTGGAAATGTATTGCATGTAAATGACCTTGTTGATAATGTTGCATCAGAAGGTACTTTAACTGGTGAAATCGCCGCTAAATTTATCAAAAAGATTATTAAAATTGATAAGAATTTTGTCCAGCTATTGTGTGGAAGAAATATTGGGTATGTTCTACCTCAAAAAGTTAATAAGACAGCATTTAAAAATTCTGTTCGGTTCTATATGCGCGTTAAAAAACCTGAAAATAATGTATACATAAATTTTAAGGTAAATGATAAATTAATCTATAAAAAATTCGAACGATTTGCACGACCTAGTGAAATGCTTATTATTGATTTACCCAAACAAGATATTTTAATCGATAATAATATTTTAATTGAAGTTATTCCAAAAGAAAAAAAAAGTGAAAATTAAAAATGTCTGAAATCGTTGACTCAAAAATCATTACCTGTATTGGCTGCCCTAAAGGTTGTCAAGTCAAAGTTTCTAAATTTAAAAATGGAAATATTGAAGCTGAAGGCTATTCCTGTAAACACGGAAAAGAATATGCTATTCAAGAGTATATCGACCCAAGAAGGATATTAACTACTACTATCATTGTAAAAAACGGCATTTTACCTCTTATTCCAGTTAGGTCGAATCAACCTTTACCTAAAAATAAATTATTTGAATGTATGAAAGAAATTGCAAATATTAAAGTTCCAGCTCCAATCAAAATGGGCGATGTTTTAATCAAAAATATTCTCGGTCTGAATGTCGATATCATTGCATCAAGAGATTTAGAATCTAAAATAAATTAAAATAATTTTAATTTAAAAATTTAATAAATTCCTTCATTTAAACCGTAAGATTAAATCTTTTTAATGATTATTTTTTCTAATAAACAATTTTTTATATCAATTAAATAATGGTAATGTAAAATATATTAATTAAAATTAAAGTTATCAGGAAATATTAAAATGAAAATAAAAGAGTTTTTTCTTAACTATAGAAAAATGAGAAATATTTTTTTGATTTTGTCTTTAATTCTTTTAATTTTTCCAGTTCTGGGTATAATTTTTAATTATATATTTGAAATGATAATTATTTATTTAGGAATAGAATTGGGGTTTCTTGGATATATTGGAGGAGTATGGTTATGGAGTTATCTTTCTAAATCTGAAAAAATTACAGAATTAAAAAATATCATAACAGTTATCGGTATAATTGGTTTTATTACATTATTTTTATCTTTATTAATGGGAATATTTACCTATTTTCAATCAATAATCCTTTTAAATAATTTGATTGACAGTTTAAACTATTTGTTTCTTTTTATCACATTTTATATGTTTGGGTACGATTTTTCAATTATGAATAAGAATGTTATTGGCAAAATAAAAAATGAAAATAACAATACAAAGGATAAAAATGAAAAATCTAAAAATTTGTTTAAAATAGACCCTATTATAATAAAAAATATTGGGTCAGTAATTGGAATTTTAACATCATTATTCTTTTTTCCTCTTTTATTGATTGGATTATATGGAAATATCTTAAATATAACTATGCAAGTATTTATGACGTTCTTCATTTGTATTTTGGGATTTGGAATTGCATATATAGCATGGGAACATATAAAAAAGAGCGAATTAATTACAGGTAATTTCAAGAATCAATTAGTTATATTGAGTATAATTACAACTATATTTGTAGTTTTTCTACTTGGACTTGGGATTTATATAAGATATTATGATAATAATTATTTTTATTTACAAATTATGACTTGTTCAATAATTTTATTTATGGATTGTATGGCTTTTTATTTTTTAGGACTTATAATTTCAATTCTTATGGTTAAAACTAAGGAAAAAATATCAAATTAAATATTAAATTAGTTTTTTCTTTTATTTTTTTCTCTAATTGAAACGATTCTTTTGGCTTGAGCAATAACATCTGTAGCAAGATTTAGACTTAACCCTTTAACTTTTGCAATAGCCTCTGGAGATGCTTCTGCGACAGACTCTATGGTTTTAAATCCTAGATTCCATAATTGCCTTGCCCGGTCTCGCCCAACATTTTTTAAATAAGTTAATGGCAATATATCCAGCTTACATCCTTTTTCTATTCTTCGACTTAATAAAAGTAATTTTTTATAAAGAATTTTATTTTTATAATGCATTGCAATTAAAGCAGATGCCTGTAATAACCATGCATATACTCCATTTTGTCCGAAAAAATTCTGGTATGATCCTATTGAGATATTAAATTTCTCCTCAATTTTTCTAAGTGGTGTTTCATTAATCCATTCATTAGTTATTAAGGAAACCCACCATGAAAGAAATGATTTTATTTGAAGATGGTCAACAGATTTCGAAAGGGAATAGAGAGATGGATATGATTTATAATTATAGCACTCATCCGAATCAATTTGTATAAAATCAGAATTTAATATAAAACCATCGTCAGATATGTAGTTATTATATTCATTGATTAAACTTATAAGTATTGAGGATGGAATTGAAAATTGGGCTTGAAAATCAGGTGCTAGACCTATAAAATATAATAATTTTGAAGCAATAACATCTTCATTTTTATTATAAAATAGCCTATGATTAATTTCTCTATTTGTAGATAGAGATGCATAAATTGATGCACTAAGTGGCCGTAAATAAGTCTTAATGGATAATTCACCAAGTGGTCGAACAGAATAGGAATTGCTATTCTCTGGAAGTTCATCTATTAGGGGAAAACTATTTCCTAAAGCTTTTTTATAAAGAATTTTGCCAAAGTATTCCCCTGGAACTACTCGATAAGGGTCTAATAACACTTGAATCGCTTCATCAATTAGATTCGATACTGGTAACTCGGGAAATTGTTTAAAAATAAATAGGTACTTTTTACAAAAATCGATTATTTTGTGTTTATTCGTTGCATAATTAGCTGATATTAATTTTAGGATGAATGCAAAAAAATTTGGGTGCGTTCTTAATAATCTCTGATTATAATATATTAACATAAGATTTCCATTAATCTTAACATTTTCTTGCTTTAGATTATTTAGTTCTCTATCTTCAATTCTAATCATAGAACTATAAATAGCATCAGTAGGTGCATTTAAATATTTAGTTAAGTACCATCTTAAATTCTCTTCTTTAGTCGTTAATTCGTTTCTATTTATCATTACTATTCCGCCATATCCAATTTTATCATATTTTGGACGTCCTGCTCTACCGATAGACTGGTTATATTCATTAATTCTCAAGTCTCGAATACCAATTTTTGGATATATAAGCGTATATTGAGCAGGAAGGTTAACTCCCGCTGATAAAGTTGGAGTACTCCAGATCGCCCGAATATATCCAAGTTTAAACATTTTCTCAACATAATTTCTCCATTCTAATGTCAGATTAGAAGAATGAAATGCAACACGATAGGGAATTGTTTCCTTAAGAATATCTGATAACATGACGTTCGTAGATGGCGGAGATAATTCCTTTACATCATCAAGTTTAAATGGTTTAAAATTAAAATTTTTTTTAATACTGGGCATTTCTAATAATTCTTTGATCCTTTTTACTAATCTTTTACAATTATCTTCAGCATCTTTCCTTGACCTGACAAATAACAATATTTGTGGTTCACGGGCATTTTCTTCAATTGCCTTCTTGGCTTGAGAAAATAATACCCATAATGCAAAATTTCTCATTGCTCCAATTGATGACGATGTGTTTTCAAATCTTCCAGTAGACTTGACAATTTTAACGCATTTTTTTCCATTATTAAAATAAGCTTCATTCTCTGTTAATATAAATTTATCAAGGGGTATTAATCTAAAATCATGTGCATCAATAAGAGTCGCATTTAAATTCTTGGCGAAACTTTCTATATCTTCTTCGTCACCTACAGTGGCTGAGAGGAATATTAATGGAATTTTTAAACTCAAAGCCATTGCTATAACACTTTCAAGAATAGGCCCTCTCCCTTCATCACCTATCGTATGGACCTCATCAATCACAATTAAATTTACTTTATGCAACCATTTAGGTCTATTCTGTAAAATCTGTTCACAAGACTCATATGTAGTCAATATAATGTCAAAATATCCTAAATCTTCAACTCCGGTCGAAGTAAAATCTCCCGTTTTTCTTTTTATTTTAAATTTTTGCCCGTTTATTAATTCTGAAATTTCATCATATTGTTCATTGATAAGCGCTTTGTAATTTCCTGAATAAATTACTAACCCCCCTTTTTCAGTAAGAGTCGAAATCATTGCAATATGCGCAATTAATGATTTACCTGTCCCAGTTCCCGAAACTATAAAATAATTAGGACCAAATTTTCTAACTTTAACTTTTTTTCGCAAACCACTTTCATTATAATACTCAAAATTCGTGTCCTTAAATTCTTTAATATCAAACCATTCAATGCAAAATGCAGATTGATTCGGCAATAAATAATCAAACGCTAAATTCTCTTTAAACCATTCCGGGACTTTTAGATACTTTTTATGTAGTCTATTATCGTCCATATAATAACACTATCATCAATTGAAATTTAGATAAATTATATTCATTATCCTTTATTAATATTCAAAACTTAAAAAGTTAAACAAAATCTAAAACATTACTCGAAGTGTTTTCTTAAAATTGTAAGTCTAAACATTTTTTAAATGAATAAATTTTTTAAATAATTTATTTGCATCACTTTTTTAATATAGAACTTCTTTAATTATATTGAAACTAAAAAGTTTATGAGAAAATTGAATTTTAAATTTAATTGAAAAAAGATAAAAGTTAAATGTTAAGAATACTACTTAACAAAATGAAGTTTTTTCCCAATAATAAAATTGATGATTTCCATGGAGCAGAAATATTGTAAAATTCTATACGCTGGATTAGGAAATGCTGGTAAGACTTCTATTATATTATCTTTAGAGCAAGAATATTCAAAATTAAGTAAAATTAGTCCAACATTAGGGATAGAACGAAGTTCGATTGATTTAATGGGTACAGAAACAATATTGTGGGATTTAGGAGGACAAGAAAAATTTAGAGAAAAATATATTAGAGATGAACGAAGTTTTCTCGATACTGACTTATTATTTTATATAGTTGATATTAAAGATGAATCTCTTTATGATGTATCATTAAAATACTACAAAGAAATATTAAATATTTTAAAAGAATATAATGAAACCCCTGAAATAATCATTTGTATTCATAAATTTGACCCTGAAATCTTAGACAATAAGGATTTCATGGAAAAATTTGAAAAGTTAAAAAAATTATTTTTAGAAAATTCCATTGGTAAAGTAAAAGTTTTTAAAACATCTATTTATGATAGAAAATCGTTAGTCGAATCATTTTCTTATGGCATTTCAAAATTAATCTCGGACCTAAATAAAATTGATTTACTTTTATTAAATTTTTTAGATGATAAAAAATTGGAAGGAGTTATCTTTTTCGAGAAAAATTCATTAATCCTCTCTGAAGTTTATAAATCTGATGAAAACAAACCATTTTTTTTAACAATTATTATGGACATGTTGACAACTATTGAAAATATAAAGGAAATGAAAAGAGTTAATGAAATCTATTTAGTTATTAATAAACAGTTCCAATTTCTGCTAAAAAATTTAGTTATTGATGAAAATATATTCTTTTTTGTATTGATTGGAGAAATGTTTATCAATTTACAGGATATTTGGAGTAATTTTTTAAGAGAATTATATCCAAAATTAGAATCTATAATTTCTAAAAAGGGCAATAATAACTCCACCATAGACTAAACTAACTCTCAAACGAATTAATCGTCTTCTTTTTCAAGTTCTTTCAAAGCTGGAACTGTTCTTAAAATAAAATTTCTAGAAATAAATGATACACCAAATAGAATTAACGCTACTATTAAAAATAAAATCAATTGGTTTGGGATCACAATAATAAAAATATAAATTCCTAAAGTAATAATTAACGATAATGGCATCCACCAAACGATGTTATATTTATTTAAAATAATTTGATCCAAAAAAATACAAATAAATGAAAGTATACCCCCAATAATTAATAATATTATACTCAAAAATGAAAAGATTAATGATATTGCCAATAAAATTGCAATTACACATTTAAATACTAATGTGGAATAATATATTATTTTTAAAAATTTCAGGCTATTCACAATTTCAATATTAGTAAAAATCATTGAAATAATAACGATTATTCCCATTGTAATGACATTAATCATTACAAAAAACGAATAATTTACTGTAAAACAATTAAGAGGAAATACTTCAAAATTCATCAATGTCATTATTAAAAATAACAATAGACCTATTGAAATTGATTGAATTATATTATAAGAAATTCTATAGTTATTGTTAATTTTTAATTTTTTATTGTTCATATCTCTTTTTTCTGATGTAGGAATTAACCAATTTACTAAGATTATTCCTATTATTAATAGAAAAATTGATGTCCAAACTGTATTCATTGTTAACAATGAGATTTTATTGATATCTCCTAATATTTCCATAAAATAACCAAAAATAAATGAAAATAAAAGATTTATTAATATAAAATTAGACATCCTATGATTTTTTTGCGATTCAGTCCATAATGGACTAATTAAAAATGTATATCCAAAAATTATTAATATTGTACAAAATAAATTTGAAATTGTAAAAGTAGAAACTAAACCTAATGTTAATACAAATGTCCCAATAATTATAGTTGTTTTATTATCTAAATGATTGGATAAATAGATTATTAAAAATACACAAACTATTAATGTAATTATATTTACAACTAAAACCTGATAATTATCTTTAATTAACTTAATACTATCAAATAATACCCAACTTATTATCAAATTAAAAAAAAACAGACTGATTTGAAAAAAAATGTCTTTAAATGACTCACTTTTTGATTTCAAATAATAAACCTCAAATTATATTTGTTCAAGATAAAAATTATATTAATTATCAGTTTATATTAATATCTAATGTTCAATAAGTTAATTTAATTTCTTTTTTTTACCTTTAAGATTGATTTTCATTTATTTTTTATTTCTTATCATGCAATTTATAATTTATATTTGTATACTAATTCTCATATTTATTTTTCATATATTTATGAATTATTTTATCAATAATTATTGATACTATATTTCAAATTAAATTTTAAGATTATTTATTATCTATTTTTTGGTTTACAATTTAATTTTCTTTGTATTTTTTCATTTATTTTGGTTTAAAATTATCTTAATACTTCATTATTATAAGTTTAAATTTAAAAACATAATATACATTGTTAATTTAATTATTTTTTTTCCGACTTAAATAAAAAAATAATTAATGACAAATTAAATAATCAATAATTGTCGATAAAATTAAATTTAAGAAAAAATTCTTAAACCTAATTTTAAATTATTTAACCAATTTATTATATTGAAAACAAAATTGAAATATGGTGAGTAAATTGGTTAATGAAAAGCCAAATGATGTTGTTATAATCGATGCAGTGAGAACCCCTATGGGTAAACGAGGAGGTTCATTAAGTGAGATTGTAACCTCTTTAATGACCGTAAAACTTACTGAGGCAATATTCGAAAGAAATCCAGTTTTATATGACCATGCTGCCGAATTTGAAGATATTATTGTTGGGTGTTGTAGTCCGGTTGGCGGCGGGGCTCTAGATATTGGAAGAGTTACTTCTTTAGGAGCTCAAAAAATTGTAGATGGTGAGAAAAAGCCCCTCTTTCCTGTGACTGTCCCAGGTCTTCATTTGAACAGGCATTGTGCAAGTGGACAGACTGCGATGATGGTCGCAAGCATGGGAATCTGGAGTGGAATGGGCGACCTATATATTGCTGGTGGTGTTGAACAACAGAGTAAATATCCAATAGGGATAGATGCAAACGATTATAGAAAAGTTGAAGTACCAAAATATAAAGAAAGTAAAGAGCATCCCGGTCTTTATGAGAAAAAGAAAAAAACAAGAGAACTTTATGAACGGATTATGGCATTGCCTTATGAAGGCGTCATGCAAAATTATCCAACATTTGCATCTCAATTAATATCTGCTGATAGAATCGCTCAAACTTGGCATTTAACGCGGGAAGAATTGGACAAAGTGGGCTGGCTATCACAATATAAAGCAACAAAAGCAATGCGCGAAGGTAAATTTAAGGATGAAATCGTCCCAATCAAAACAAAAACTAAAGAACGCGGTGAATTTATTTATGATTATGATGAAGTAATCCGAACAAATGTAGCTGATTGGGGCTGGGAAGTTGCAAAAGAAAAAATGGGCAAATTAAAGACAGTTCCTGGGTGTAAATTCATGACTGCTGGTAATTCTTGTCCTACTAATGATGGTGCATCATTATTTTTACTTGCCAGTAGAGCGAAAGCCGAGGAACTTGGACTCAAACCCCGAGCTCGAATCATCACTTTTGGTGTAGTTGGCTCCGATGTTTATCACATGCTTACTGGTCCTGGATATGCAATGGACAAAGCAATGAAAAAAGCTAACATGACTCTAAAAGACTTTGAAATAATGGAAGTAAATGAAGCATTTTCATCTGTTATTCTTGCAACTGGAAAAATTTTACATGATGAATTGGGATATCCCGCATCACAAACTGATTTTACACCTGAAGGAATGTTAGCTCCTGGTGATAGAGTTAATCGATGTGGTGGCGCTATAGCTCTTGGACATCCAACTGGATGTTCTGGCGCAAGATTACCATGCACAATGCTTTATGAAATGGAACGTGAAAAATACTCCTATGGTATTGCAGCGTTATGTGTTGGTTTCGGAATGGGTACTGCTGTCATAATAGAAAGGGAAGGTTAATATCCTTAATACAGACGATTTTATTTTTAACATAATTTTTTTTACTAATTTTTTTATGTCCTTTTTTAAATCATTAAAATATTGAATTTTTAATTATTTAATCTAACCATTTAAAAAATATAATATGTTGATGAAATTTAAAATGAGTTGGGATGCTTTTTTTAAAAATTTAGTAAAGAGTGAATTGATAAATGCAAATTTAAAAGTGGAGCCGGATGTTAAAGTTGGTAAATTGCCTCTTATTATTGATCTTGTAATAATAAAAGAGAAACCTGATATAAGGAGCAGAACATTAACTATAATTACAAAAAGATTAAAAAAATATAATATTTTTGAATTTAAAAGTGCAAGAGACAAACAAAAAGAGTCTGATATTCCAAAATTAACAGGATATTGTGGGCTCTATTGTCAAAGAAAAAATCTAAACATTATCCAAATGAAGGAAATTACTAGCTGGTATATAGTTTCAAGGCGCTCTAAATTCATTAAACAATTAAATTTAAAAAAGTTAGAAAATGGTCTTTATTGTTTTAATTTTTATTATCCCATTTATTTTCTTGTTATCAATGAATTGGACATAAAAAAAGAAAATATCTCACTTTTAATTTTTTCTTCAGGTTTAAAATTAAAGAAAAGTATTGAATTAATAGTTGAAAATAAAAAATTAAAAAATTTTTTAAGTGTAGCTTTTATATTATATCCTAATGAGGTGACCAAAATATTTACAGAAAAAGAATTAACAATGGACGATTTTGTTAAGAATATCAGATATGCTATCGAAGTTTTGGGGTTAAAAAATGTAATAGAATCAGTAGGTATTAATAAAGTAATAGAAGAAATAGGTATTGACAAAGTAATAGAAGAAATAGGTATTGACAAAGTAATAGAAGAAATAGGTATTGATAAAGTACAAAAGGTTATTGATGAAATAAAAAGTAAAAATAATCACAAATGAAATAATTTTATTTTATTGATAAATATGTTTATTTGAATATTTTTCAAGTCATTTAATATTTAAAATTATCAAATAAAGATAATAATATTGGAAAAAATAGTAAATTATAATTTAGGGGAAAAAATAGAGTTAATCATTATAAAAAATTTTAAATTATAATAATAATTTTCATTTAGGAGCGTTCTACAGGGTACCTATAATCCCAGTTAATTTCTCTATATCCGATTTTTGGGTATCTAGGTGTTTGTCTTTTATGTTCAGAATTACGTATCATTTTTAAAACTTTTTCCACATCGGAAGGGTTCATTCCGCATTCATTAATTACTTGTCCAGGTAAATATCGTAATTCAAGCAAATGGTATAAGATATTATCAATAATTTCATAGGTAATACCAATTTCACCTTCAGCTGTTTGACCTTTCCATAGTCCTGCTGTAGGTGGTTTATCAATAATTGCTTGAGGGACTCCTAAATATGCGCCCATTTTTTTTACTTGGGTCTTATATAGACTAGCATTTACCATAATATCTGATCCACCATCACCATATTTAGTAAAATATCCTAAAAGTAGTTCAGTTTTATCGCTTGTTCCTAATACTACTGCTCTTTCTAAATTTGCCCAAAAATAAAGTAAAATCATTCTACATCGTGCCATAATATTTCCACGAGATACTTTATCTATTTCATTAACTCCAACATTTTTTTCGAATGCATCGACCATATCTTGAATTGGAATGACTTTATATCTGATGTTTAAATTTTTAGCGACCAATAGGCCATGTTCAGTATCCAATTTAGTATTTGCATTCGAAGGCATAATAAGACCAAGCAAATTCTCTTTTCCGAAAACTTCAACCGCTAAATATGCCGTAACAGTTGAATCAATTCCACCAGATAATCCTACAACTGCTTTTTTAATACCAATTCTATCCATATAATCTTTTATAAAAGTTCTAATGGCTTTTGCAGTTAATTCACAATCCAAAGGTAGTTCAATCTTCATTCAATTCACCATGAGCTTTTAACAATTCTTCTAAGATAGCTTTTCTGGCATCTCTTAATATAGGCATTCCTGCCCTAACGCGTGGAATATCATTCAAATCAATTTCACAAACTTTAAAATCTTCTTCAACATAATTGGCTTTTACTAATACATTACCATTTGGAGAAACAATCTCAGACCCCCCCCAAAAAACAATTCCTTCTTGAGCTCCTGCGTTATTAACATATGCAATAAAAATTGTGTTTTCAATTGCCCGTATTTTATTCAGCATTTCACCGATTTCTCGAGACATAAATGGTGAAGCAGAGATCAAGACAGCGATTTCTGCTCCTTTTAGAGCGATTGCATGGACAACTTCTGGGTGCCAGAAATCTTCACAAATAGCAATTCCTAAAATACATTTTCTAGTCTTAAAAACTTTTATTTTATTTCCCGGTTTAAAGTATTTCATATCTTCAAACATTCCATAATCCGGTAAATAAACTTTTTGAGTAGTCCCTACAACTTTACCATTTTCAATTACTACTGCAGAGTTATGTAAAACTCCTCTAATTCGTTTATTTTCTTCAATAATCCCTAATATTATAGTCAAGTTTCCACAATTTTTACATATTGTATCTATGGCATTTTTAACTTTTGGAAGTATTTCATAATACATATCTTTTGCATAATAACCACATAATGAGAGTTCAGGGAATATTAAAAGGTCTACTTTTTGATTTTTAGCATTTTCAATTATTTCTAAATGTTTGTCTAAATTTTGCTTTACTGCACCCAATTTTGGAGCTATTTGAGCAAGTCCTATTTTTAGTCGAGTCATTATATTCTTCCAACCTAAATTACATATTAAAATTTTATCAAATTTACTAATTGTGGATATATGTTATTATAATTAAAATATTTGTGAATTTAAATTTAATAAATATATGATTAAAGGATTAATTTAAATTATTAATTTCAAAATTATAAATTAAATAATAAAATTAAAAATTTTAAAGAATGAATCTGGACGAGAATAAAATGAATGGAGATGAATATTCAAAACTAACTAAATTTACAAGTATAATTAACGAAATAATTACAAATATGGGAATGGTCGATGTTGTCCCTAATGAAAAAGAGATCAAAAAATTTTTAACTTATATTGACGATAACAATCTTTTATATAATGATAAAGACTACGCCATTCAAGCTGGCTTTTCTGATAAGTTAGTCCCACTTGAATATATAATGAATTTAACCTGTCCAGTCACTCAAGAAATTTTTATTAAAGGTGGGCCTGAACTTCTGCCTGGAATAATTAAAGGTGTAATTCATGTAGGATCAATTCTTGAATTTATTAAACCTATTGTTGTTAATCATAGCTATAAAATTAAAATTAAAGTAGACAATCCAGTAAAGAAAACAGGTTCTAAAGGAAATTATTATTCAGTTGTATTTAAATTATATATTTTAAATGAGAATGAAAAAATTTGTGCAATTGACAACCATGAATTCTTTTTTAAATTAGATTAGATTTGGTGAAATAAAATGGACAAATCAGAAATAGATAAAATTAAAGTAGGTGATAAGATACCTCCTTATAAAGTAAAAATTAGAAAAGAGATTTATAAGAAATATAATAGGCTAATAAATGAAATTAATCCTTTACATTTTAATAAGAATTATGCTCAAAAATTAGGATTTAAAGACATTGTAGTAGCAGGAAATTTCACTTTTAGCTATATACCTAAATGGTTGATCAATTGGAGTGGAGATATTTCTAGTATAAAAAAAATTTCTGTTAAATTTGAAAATCCAATCTATTTGAATGAAGAAATTATCCATAAAGGAACAATAACAAAAATAGAAAATAAAAATAATTCAAAAATAATTTATGGTATATATGTAGTTGAAAAAAATAATGGAAAAAAAGTAACTTCGGGCGATTTTAAAATAGTATTTCCAATGAAATAAATTATTATTCTTTTAAATAACTTTTTAAATTTTCCAGTCTTTCTGCAGCCATTTCTAAGTTCTCGATCTTTTTAGAGAAACAAAAACGAATTAATTTATCGACCTTATTTTCATGATAATAAAAGGCACTCATTGGAATTGCTGCAACTCCAATCTTTTTAGTTAAAAATTCGCAAAATTCTACATCATTAGTTATTTTAAATGAACTTATATCCGCCACAATATAATAGGTACCTTCAGTAGGGATGGTTTTAAGGCCGACTTCAATAAGTTTAGAATTTAATAAATTACGACGTTCAAGATATTGCTCTTTTAAATTTTTAAAGTAAGGGTCATTGGGTTTAAGATCCATTGCTTCAGCCATAGCATACTGAAATGGTCCTGGAGTACAAAAAGTAACAAATTGATGAAAATTTCTTATGGGTCTAGTAATATCTTCATCAGCTAGAGCGAACCCAATTTTCCAGCCAGTTAGACTAAAGGTTTTTGCGGTAGATGATATAGTTATTACGCGATCTTTTAATCCCTTAATACTTGCCATTGGTGTGTGTGTTTTCTCAAATGTAATATGTTCATATACTTCATCAGTAATAATATAGCAGTCATTTTCAACACAAAGATCGCCTATCAATTTTAATTCATTTTTATCAAAAACTCTGCTCGTAGGGTTATTTGGTGTGTTAATTATTATACATTTTGTATTTTCATTGAATGCTTCTTGTATTTGTCCTTGACTAATTTTAAAGTCGGGATATTCTAATCTTATATATTTAGGTTTTGAATAATTAAAATCACAAACTGGTGCATAAGCATCATAACATGGCTCTAATAATATAACTTCATCTCCAGAATTTAAAATACCCGATAATGTACTGTATAAAGCTTCTGTAGCCCCTGAAAAAACAGTAATTTCAGTATTAGGGTCAAAATCTAAGTTATAGAAGCGCTTATATTTTCTTGAAATTGCTTCTCGGAGCTCAGGAATTCCAATAGACGGGACGTATTGATTTTTATTTTCTCGAATTGCCTTACATGCAGCATCCTTCAGAAATTCAGGACCAGGAAAATCTGGGAACCCTTGAGATAAGTTAATTGCATTATATTTATTAGCCATCTCAGTCATAATTGAAAATATTGAAGTTTTTATATTATCTAATTTATTGGAAGCAATTTTTTTCATTTGGTAAATGCCCCAAATTTTCAATTTTAGAAATTTATTTTAGGAGTGAAAGATCTTTCTGAATAAAACTTCTCCCATAATGAGTATATAAAATAGCTGCTGGATTATGCTGGAGTCGCCTATCTTTTGCTATTAGGGTAGTTACTGGTGCTTTTGATAATTTCGTGAAAATCATATCATGTCCAACGCATAAACCTACGATTATATTTAGGTCTGTATCGATTTCATTCAAAATTAGAGCTTGCGCTGCTGGATTACATGATATAGTGCCAATAAGATATCCAGTTTTTGATGTCATAATACAATCTTGTGGGACTCCCAAATCTGACTTTTTAAAACCCCCTACTTTACACATTACTACGTGGACATCAAATCCATAGTTAGTTAAAATTTGAGTTATTTCTTTAGCTTCATTCAATAGTCCTATACAGCACGCAATTCCTATTTTCTTAAAGTTCATTCCTTTGGCGAATTCTATAGTATCTTTTAATCTAGGCCATTCACAATAACCAGTTGCCTCTACAATACTAGCGACTTTGACCCACTCTTTAATTTCTACATCTTTTTCATATATTTCTCTAGCATTTTTTATTGCATCTGGATATTGATTCATCATACAATTTGGATCTTTATTTTTAGGACCAAATAAACATTTATTTTTGGTACAATCTGAACAATCTGTCATATTATTTTCCTTCTTTCAATTTATTATTACTATTTTCCAAATCAACTGCCTCTGGTGCCATAAAAAAATTGTGACTAATTAATTGTACTTCTAGAATTATTGTAATTAATAATAATGTTGCGGAGATTGGTGGGTATAGACTCGAAATGGCTAAAATAAATAAAAATGCAAGGTTTAAGAATGTCCCACCAAACAAGATATTCGTCATCTTCTTTTTCTGTGTTGGAACTCCAGAGGTCCTAATTATTAATACAAATATATATGCTATTAAAAACGATAATGGAATTAAAACCGTCCAAAATATCGGCTGTCTTATAAAATAATTAATAGGGTCGTTTATTTTTTTATGTTGTAAAATTAATAAAGATATTTCAAATACGTTTTTTTCAAAAATTACTGAATGGTCATTTATTCTAACAATGGGATCAGTCCCATTATGACGATAAAGATATATATATGACCCATTAGTTAAATAAACTCGAGTATACCAATGAAAGGGGGTTTCTACTGCCCAAGCATCATATCCTAAATATATCAAAAAAGAAGTCATGACCACTGTTCTAGACTGACAATCTCCAGTCCCTACTTGGAGCGCCTCTGTAGGAGTTGCTACGTAATCAATTACTCCATAGACGTTATAAATATATGTATATTTAATTTTCCATAAGACATATTCTTCTATATAGTGTAATTGTTGGGGTTCATTTAAATTGTTATAAAAAAAAGAAGAATTAACATTATGGGTAGTATTCATGTAATACCAAAAGGTACCCGGAGATGTCCCGTTCAATTGTTGTATAGCCGGTGCGTTTGGCGTTATTATTAAAGAAGTATTTAAATGTCGCATAATTTGCTGTGGCCAATATAACGGATTTGATATTAATATAAACATAAATATAAAAAGGGCTATGGACATTTTTGTCGTCCTCCTCCAAAATTTATTTTTCCTTAAACAGCTAAGCCCTACTAATAAAGCTATAAACCAAATCGTGCTTATAAATCCAAAATAAATTGTCATCATGAAAATATAAAATATCAAAAGAGGAATTCCTAAGAAAATGAATAACTTACGCCAAATCATAAATATCGTTTAGATTAAAGAGATTTTTAAATATTATCAAAGAATAATAAATGAATGAAATTAACTTACATTCTTATTGTTTCTGCTTAATTTTCTAAATAGAAAAAAATTATGGCTAATTAATTGGACTGTTATAATTATTGTAATAAGTATTATAGTTAAACTTATTGGAATGTAGATATTACCTAAAATCGTAGTAAATAATAAACCAATTATTAGTGATATTCCACCAAATAAAATATTGTATAAGTTTTTCTTTTTTGATGGGTTTCCTGATGTTTTTATAATTAATACTAAAGATCCGGACATACCAAAAGAAAGAGGGATCAATATAATCCAGAAAAACGGCGTGTTTAATAGAGCATTTAACGGTTCATTGAGTGAAAAATGGGTTAGAGCGTCATAAAGTCTCGTTGGTAAATCCATTAAAAAAATTTTGTTATGGTCATTAATCAAGATTTCAGGTTGCGTCCAATTTACATGATATAAATAAGTAATAGAACCATTTTTTAAAAATACAACTGGATACCAATGCAATGGGCACTCCGCACAATACGCATCAAATCCTAAGTAAATAAGAAATGAGACCATTACAACTGTCCGATGCTGACAATCGCCTACTCCTCGTTCTAAAACTTCTGTAGGAGTTGCAACATAGTCAATTACAAACCAAATATATTGGATATTTAAATATTGAATTTTGTCTAAGATAAAATGTTCCACCAAATGGACTTTTTGATAATCAGTTAAGGATTTGTAACATGGTCCATTTATTCCATAAGTGGAATTTATGTATGCCCAAAATTGTGATGTATCATTAAGATGTTGAACTGCCGGGGCGTTAGGAGTAATAATTGTAGAAGTATCTAAGTGTCTATAAATTTGTGAAGGCCAGTAAATCGGATTTGAAATTAAAATAAAAACACAAATGAACATTGCTATTGATAATTTACTAAGCCTTCACCATATTCTGTTTTTACGGAGACAAAATACGCCCACAATTAACGCGACTAACCAAATACTGCTAAGAAACGCAAAATATATTATGATCATAAAAATATAAAAAATCAAGAATGGAATTCCAACAAATATAAAAAATTTTTTCCAAAATTCCATAGTAATTAATTGTATTTACATTTTTAAATATTTTTCAGATTAAATAAATGGCATTAAAAGTAGAAATTTAATAATTTGATTGAATCACAATTTGTTCTCCCTCTGTTATTAAGTTTAAAGCATTAAAAATATTTTCTAAGAGAATTGATCTATAATTTGGGTCAATAGCAACAAATGGAATAGTATTTTCTCCTAAAATTTGATTAATACGTGGTACATCTATAGCATTTGGCGTGTCTTGTTTATTTGCGATGATAATTTTTTTAGAATAAGGTACAATGTTTAAAATTAAATCAAGAAAAAATTTTGATAAAGATACATTTTTCTGCGAAGAATCAGTAACTACAATGACCAAATCTGATTTATTAATTAGTTTCGGCCAGACATTTTTATAAGCAACTTGTCCTGCAAAATCCCAAAAATTGAAATGAATACCATTTAAATTATATTGCGTAATATCGGCTAATATCGTTGGATTATGGGTAGTAGGGAGTTCTTGTTCTTTTAGTAATTTCAATATAGTCGTTTTTCCGACCCCTCCAAACCCGACAAGTGAAATTTTAATTGGAATATGTTCTTGAAATGTTAAAAATAGTTGCGTAAATGTCTTAAAACGGGCGTCATCCTTTAAAAGGTCTAAAGATTTATCTTCTAAAATTGAACTGACCTCCCGAAAAATCTCCTTAATCTGCTCTCCTTTATTATATAAATCCACAATTATTACTAAAATTAAATTATAATTTTGGATATATTTGTAATATAAACAGACATTTCCAGCTATTACATCAAAAATCATCTCTGAATCATGTCTTTCTTCCCAATCTGCTGAAGTCTTTAAAAAATCATAGTAATAATCATAACCAACATTAAAAATGTTTTGTTGTAAAGCTAAACTATATATAATATTATCATTTTCAATTATAAACAGCCCTTTAAACATTTTAACACCTTTTTAAAATTTAATATTGTAAAAATCTCTTCCTTTTAATATTTCTATTCCATTTGAAGTTATTTTGTAGGGGTGAACGTGCAAATCATGATTAGTATGCCTCATTTTTCTTACTAATATTGTTCTTTTTAATATTCCATTTATTTCTGTTAAATTTAAAAGAATAAAAGAGTCTGCAATAAATTGTTCAATACCAAATCTGGTGTATTTATTTTGGTATGGGATCGACTCTGTCGTCACTAGAACAGTACTTCCCAAATCTCTTAAAAATCTGCCCAACCTAAATAAAGCCTGTCGAATTGTACTTGTTTCATGGTATTTAATTCCAATAGCCGTCAATGAATCCAATACAAGCCTTTTTGCATCTGTCAGACTTATTACCCCTTTTATATATTCAATTAACGAGTCCAAATCTAAAAGTCCACCTGATTGAACTTCTTCTTCAATTGACAGTTCTTTTCTTATTGCACCCAAATCTGCAAGACTAAACTTGTCAGGACGCTCGTATTTTCTTAAATCAATTCCAAATCTCTTCATTGAACTTCTTATACTTTCGACGCTTTCTTCTAATGTAATAAAAACGCCGGGCTCTTTTAGATATTTTACCCCATTATATACGTATTGCAAGCAAAAAATTGTTTTCCCAGATCCTGCTGGCCCACTAATCAAATTTAAACTATTTTTTACAAATCCTCCTTCAATTAATTTATCAAAACCATTAATTAGAGTTGGAACTCTTTTTTCCACTTCAGAATCCTTATTTGATATTGTTGTCGTTTCCATTCCTTATCAATAAATTAAAAACTCTCTATTACTAAATTTATTTTTGGAAATAAAATTCAAGTTTTTTACCAAATATATTGAAAATTTTGGCAATATTTTAGAGAAATCTAAATAACTATTCTTGGTATTTAACCTAATACTAATAATAAATCAGAAATCTTGGGCCTTTTTATTATACTCATATTTTTTTTTAATCTTAAAGGATGTAAGCAAATTTAAAATTGTTATTATTATTATTATTATTAAGGTAGAAATAATGATAAAAAAAATTTAAAATTGTGATGAAAAATGAAAATAAGATGGCTTGGGACCGCTGCTTTAGAAATTAAGACCGGGTCAAGTATTATTTTAATGGATCCATGGCTTTCTAGGTTTAAAAATGCATATCCTATTAAACCTGAGATAAATAAAGATATGATCCAAAAAGCAGATTATATTTTTATTACTCATGGTCATTTTGATCATTTTGCAGATACACCTTATCTTGTAAAAAAACTGGGAATAAAGGTTTACGTTTCTACACCTGCAGCAGAAGTTGCAATTGAAAATAAAGGATTAGACGAAAATTTAGTGGTCAAAGTTAATAGTGGCGATTCATTTGAGATGGACGATTTTACAGTAAAAGCTATTAAAGGTAAACATATTACTTTTGATTTTGGGACCATTATACGAAAAATATTTAGATGGAGTACTTACAAGCTTTTAGTTTCAGGTAAAGATTTGATAAGCTGGAAAAAGGGTGAAGTTTTAGGGTGGATTTTCAATTTACTTAAAGAAGATAATAAAAAAGTCACTATTTTTGGGTCATTAGGATTTAGTAAAGATTTATTTAAAGAAGAAGATTATTCAACGGATGTCTTAATTATTCCTGTTGCTGGAAGGAGAGATGCATGGAAAAATGCCATAAAATATATTGAAATTTTCAGTCCTAAATTGGTTATTCCCACACATTTTGATGATTCGTTTCCCCCTTTAAGCGATTATTACATGTATCAAATCGATAAAATTGAAAAAATATTAAAAGAAAAACATCCTGACACTAAATTACAAGTACTAGAATTAAATAAAGAAATGGAAATCACTTTATAATGTGTTTAAAATGTTCCAAATTGGTGTGATCGGGAGTGGCATTGGTATATCTAATGATATTAAAAAGATAGCCTATGATGTAGGAGCGGAAATAGCAAGAAAGAAGGGTATTTTAATTTGTGGGGGTAAAGGCGGAGTAATGGAATCAGCATGTAAAGGTTGTCATGACTTTAATGGTATAAGCGTTGGTATTTTACCATCAATAAGCCCAGATGAAGCTAATCAATATGTCACAATTAAGATCCCTACTAATATGGGCGAAAATAGAAATTTTCTGGTAGTCCAATCATCTGATATTTTGATTTGTATTGCTGGAGTTTTAGGTACCAGAATAGAGGCAAATTATTCCTTGAAACTAAATAAAACATTGATAACAATACCCAAATCTGGTGGTGTGTCTGAAGAATTCTACAATAAATATGTAAATAATAAAAATTACCGAGTATTTTCTGCAAAAAATGGTATAGACGCAGTTAATCTCGCATTCTCTTTATTAGAAAAAAATAAAATATGAAACCTTACACTTATATCCTCAAAAAATAATCTCTAAAAGAATAATAATTGACTCTAACTCTATTAATAAAATTTAATTGGTTTTAATTCATATCATTTGATTATTTAAATATTAATTTGAAAATAAACTGAAATTTATTATTCTTATTAACATTCAAGAATTGAGATAAATGTCTAAACAAAAAGAAACTATCTGGAAAAAATTTAGCGAAGAAGAATTCATAAATATGTTCAAATTAAAGGCAAACAAAATAAAATTCAAAATAATCAAGATACTGCTTGATAATGATGCTCCACTCTACCAAGCTCAGATTGCTCGAAAAGTAAAAAGGACATCCTCTGGTATTAGGTTATACCTAAATGAACTGGTCAAATTAAACTTAATAAAAAAAGAAAAAATAAATAGATATGTTTATTATGAAATTACAGATTATGGGAAAAATACAATTGAAAAGTTAAAGGAATATCTCTGATATTTATTCATTATTAAATTTAAAATACGCTTGAATTATTTTAAAAACATCAAGAAATTTAATAAATGACGTAGATAAAAAATACATATTTTAAAATCAAATATTATAATCAAATATGAATACAGTCGGGTTTAAGACATAAATAATAATAATTTTTCATCAAAATTTAAAAATTATTTATAAATTATTATTTAGCATTAAAAATTATTTAAATAATAATTTTAATTAATTTGTCAAATTAAAAAATTATTAAAATTCAAATAAATGAGAATGATAAAATTGGTTTCAAAAAAGAATATAGTACTATTTTCCCTTCTATTGGTTATAATCATTGTTGGTGCAATAATTATTCCTATAGTTATTTTTAATCTGCAAAAGAACACTAAAATGCCAGAAGGAGGCCCATATTATCACCAGATTTACTGTGCAACTTCTACTGATGGAATAAATTGGACTGTAAATTATACACTTCTTTTTAATCATGCTTCTGTGCCGGGAGCTGTTTATTTTAATGGAAGTATTTATGTATATTTTGTAGATGGGATCTGTGGCTCATTAAAAGTAGCTATAAGTCATAATAATGGGTCAACTTATAGTATATATGCCGTTTCAATTAACGGGACAAATAGTCCAATGCCGGTTGATCCAGCACCTATTGTAGATGGTAGTAAAATACGTTTAACATATTTAGGTAATCTCAATCCATCCGGAATTAATCATAAAATTGTTACAGCCGTATCTGATAATGGTATTAATTTTAATGAAGAAGCCGTTATATTCACTAAAGATAGGATTACTGATCCAGATTTATTTCAAAACTCAACAGGTGGATGGGTGCTTTTTGTAAATACTGGGAACCAATTAATTAAAGCAACAAGTAATTCTGCAACGGGTAATTTTACAGAAGATACTTCCTTCTCATTTTCACAAGGGTGGCTTGCATCTACTGTTGTTATTAGCGGGAAATATTATACTTATCTTCATAATGGTAAAAATATATCAGTTGCAGAATATAACAGCAGCGGACTAACTTTCATAGCTCAAAATCTAATTTCGGGTTTTACAGGTATTGTTGCTGACCCTACTGTTGCTATTCTAGGTACAAACAAGTATATTATGTACTTTAAAAAATGTACTATATGTTAATTTTTTTATAATCTATATTTTACTTTTTTTTATTTTATTAAGAACAAGTAATGTCCAAAATTCGTAAAATTAAACTGAATTGATCTTATTGAATATGTGTCCTGGTTTAAATGAGCTAAATCTACAATTGTTAAATTGTTGAAATATTGATTTTTAAAAAAAGGTCTCCTTTAATTCGGTTATTTTTAAGAGTTAAATTTAAATCAATTAGATTTAAAGATAAAACAATCTTCAATGAATTCCATTCTGCAGGGATTAATGGGTTAAATAAAATTCCTGAATTGTTATAAGCAATACCAATCAATTTTTCAATTATTAAATTGGAACTTAAGCCATCCCAACCTATACAATCTGATGCTGGTGTCCACCAACTTTTCCCATATACATCATTAACTTAACCTGCTCCAGAATTATAAAACTCCCAAAAAGTTCCCGTCTTATTATAAACATCATCTATAATTTTTAATAAAATATAGTTAAAAATGAATAACCTGTCAAATAATTACAATTCTATTGGTACCAAATGAATTGGTGTGCACTCAATAGACACCCTGTCGTGTTTGTATCACCATTTAATGGCTAAAAACTGTGAGTTCACGATTATAATTATGGATTCTCACCTTTAAATATTATTGATATTACTCTATATTACCTCTATTTTACCTAGAAATCTCTCTTCACGACTAAACTCTCCTCGGAACCGACTTTCTTCTGCGGTATTGATCACCATTATATCAAAATCGAGTAATACGTAAATGAATGTAATAATAGAATTCTTATCGTCCTTATTACTAAGATATTTGTAATTTAATTAATTATAATAGATATCGAATTTGCTTCTTAAATAGAGGTTAGAAGTGGTAAGTATAATTATCAGTAGCATTTAAAAGTCGTAATTCGGTTATCATTAAGAAAAATTATTACGGAAATTCAAAATTCAAGTTAATATATTAATGAAAAAATTTTTAGGTTATTCAATATACTTTCAATTATTATTTTCTAGAATTTAAATTAAAAGATGATAAAATTGATGTTATTGGAACCATTAAAAATTAAAGATAATCTTATTCTTTCAAACAGAATTTACATGCCATCAATGCATTTATCTTATGCAGATTCAAAAGGAGCGATAACGAAGAAATTTATAAGATTTTACGAAGAAAGAGCAAAAGGTGGAGTTGGAATGATTGTAATAGGTGGGTGCAACTTCTCGGAATTTTCAGGGGGAGCACCTACAATGCCAAACTTAGGCTCTGATGAATTTATTCCAGGTTTGAGAGAGTTTGCTGATACAATTCATCAATATGGGACTAAATGTGCAGCGCAATTATATCATGCTGGGCGTTTTGGCGTAATTGGGGAGTTAGTAGCTCCTTCAGAATGTGATGCCCCGTTTGCTAGAAAAGTTGCACGTGAATTAACAATAAAAGAGATCGAACAAATAGTTGAAGACTATGGCCTTGCTTCGGCTAGGTTAAAAGAAGCTGGATTTGATGCGGTTCAAGTTTGCGGAAATACTGGGTATTTACCTTGCCAATTTTTATCGCCCTTAATAAATAAAAGGAAGGATCGATATGGTGGAGAAACACTCGAAGAAAGAATGACATTTTTATATGAAGTTATAAAAAGTATTAGAGATCATGTAGGTGATTTCCCATTAATTTGGCGTATGCCCCATGATGACCTTGTCCCGGGAAGTTTATCTTTTAAAGATTGGAAAAAAGTTGCTCCATTATTAGAAAAAGCTGGTGTTGATGTTTTAGACATTGCTGGTGCTTGGCATACCTCAAAAACTCCTCAACTTACTTCTAATGTTCCACATGGTGCATTTTCATTTATGACTTATGAAATTAGAAAAACAGTAAATATACCAGTAGTAGAATGCCATAGAATTCATGATTTACAAACAGCAGAAAAATTACTTAAAAATAACTATTGCGACTTAATTGGTTGGGGCCGACCACTTATTTGTGATCCATATATTGTTCAAAAAGTTAAAGAATGTAGGTATGATGATATTAGGTGGTGTATAGGTTGTGCACAAGGCTGTTTTGATATGGTTTTTGAAGCGCAACCAATTACATGTCTTCAAAACCCTGCTGCAGGCCGAGAAGATCAATATGCAATTACTCCTGCAAAAGAGAAAAAGAAAATTTTAGTCATTGGTGGTGGTGTTGGTGGCATGGAAGCCGCCATGGTCGCAAAAATGCGAGGCCATGATGTTATATTATACGAAAAAGATAGTTATTTGGGTGGTGCATTTTATTTAGCTGCAATTCCTCCAGGTCGACAAGAATTTATGAGGGCTATTGATTGGTTAAAAAACCAATTAGACAAACTAAGGGTTAATGTAATATTAAATACAGAATGTACTCTAGATATTGTTAAGAAAATAAACCCAGATGAAATAGTTTATGCTGCTGGAGGTAAAGATATAATACCCCCCATAAAAGGAATTGACCTCCCTCATGTTGTGAAAGCTAAGGATGTTTTGCTTGGAAATGTTCTCCTAAAAGATGATATTGTAATTATTGGCGGGGGAGCAACGGGCGTTGAAACTGCTCTTTATGTTTCGGAAATGGGTTCTATTTCATCAGAAATTGCAATGTTTATGATTCAGCATAAAGTTCTATCAATTGACGAAGCATTACACTATTATCGTAAAGGACTAAAGAATGTGACTATTATAGACATATTACCAAAATTAGGTGGTAATATTGGTAGGTCTACAAGATGGACCATGATGAAAGATTTACGGTATAAAGAGATCAGACAATTAACAAGTTCAGAAGTATTAGAAATTACCGTTGACAATGTAATCGTAAAAACAGGTGATAAAATACAAGAAATCAAAGCCGATAATGTTATAATTGCTACAGGTGTTAAAAAAGATCGCGAATTTGCAGATAAACTAAAAGAAAGTGGTTTTCAAATTCGTATAATTGGTGATGCTAAAAAACCTAGAAAAGCATTAGATGCAATTAACGATGGTTATAAGGCAGGGTTAAGAGTTTAAATCATTAATTTTTTTTATTTTAATTTTAAAAAATTATGTAGAAATTTGAGTATTAAAATCACTATCTAATACACATAAAGTTTTCCATAAGGTCTCTTAGAAATCGGAATCAATTTGATAAAATCATTGTTTAAAATTTCATCTACATCTTTATTAAAATAATTGGCGTATTTTTTAACATTTTCCTCAATAATTTTATGGTCCTCTTCGGTTAGTTCAACAATTCCAACTTCTTTACCTAATTGAAATGAGTTGACGACACCTCTTATATAAATAGTCCCCCCATGCATTCCTGTCCCAACGAAATTTGGTTTATGACTTTCTCCTTTTTTAAGTCCAAGTCCTAGTAAAATTACTATTCCACCAGCCATATATTCGCCAATAAAATCTTGTGCAGTTCCCCCAATTACTATAATTGGTTTTTTATCTTTGTAATGTTTCATATGGAGAGCTGCTCTATATCCCACATAATCTCTGACGAAAATTTTGCCACCTCTAGCAGACATACCCAGAATGTCTCCTGCATGTCCATGAATTATTATTTCTCCTTCATTCATTGTATTACCAACTCCATCTTGAGCATTTCCATAAACTGTTATTTGGTGTCCATCATTAAATGCGCCTAAATCATTGCCTGGAGTTCCGAATACTTCAATTTCGATTTTTGGGATATTATAAAGCCGACTTGCGATATACCGTTGTCCAAAAACATTGTTTAAAATAATTTTTTTAATTCCTTTTAAGGCAGAATCTAAAATAAAATTATTCAAATCCTTATAGAAAATTTCTTTTGCATCAATTTTTATAGAAGTTCCATTTTGCAAATTATTCACCAGCCCCTTTAATTCCTAAAACATCAAGCTCCCATTTATTTAATCCTACACCTCTTAAGTGGTGTCTATTACCTCTAAGTGATTCTATAGCATTTATACCCATTCCACCAAGCATCTCTTTAATTTCAAGACTCCAGCCTCTGAGCAGATTTGTGAGTCTTTTAGTCGCAATATCTGGATTAATACGTTTTGAAAGCCAAGGATCTGTTGTACAAATACCCCAATTACAAATTCCGGTATAACATTTTTGACACAAAGTGCATCCCATTGCTACTAAAGCAGCAGTCGCTATATAAACTGCATCTGCACCTAATGCTATTGCTTTAATAATATCACCTGCATTCCTAAACCCACCTGCAACAATAATTGAACATTTATTTCTAATTCTCTCTTTTCTCAACCGTTCATCGACAGCAGCTAATGCCAATTCAATCGGGATACCTACATTATCTCGAATTATTTTTGGAGCAGCTCCTGTACCACCTCGAATTCCATCAAGAGCAATAATATCTGCACCAGCTCGTACCATACCACTTGCTATTGCCGCAGAATTATGCACTGCTGCAATTTTTACAGAGATAGGTTTTTCATAATTTGTAGTTTCCTTTAACGCATAGATTAAGGTAGAAAGATCTTCTATTGAATAAATATCATGCTGTGGCGCTGGAGATAATGCATCTGTACCTTCTGGGATCATCCGAGTTCTGGAAACTGGAATTGAAACTTTTTCACCTGGTAAATGTCCTCCAATCCCGGGTTTTGCACCTTGACCAATTTTAATTTCTACAACTGCTGAACTGTTTAAATATTCTGGATCAACTCCAAACCTACCTGATGCACATTGTACTATTGCGTTTTTTCCATATTTTCTTAATTCTTTCGGCAATCCACCTTCTCCACTATTAAATAAAGTTCCAAATTCACTTGCTGCTCTTGCCAAGGACGTTTGTGCATTAAAGCTAATTGCACCATATGATAGTGCCGAAAATATTATTGGTGTTTCAATCATAACTTGAGACGTTAAGACCGTCTTTAACTCTCCATCTACCATTTCTAATTGGTTTGTTTTACTACCTAAATAAGTCCTTAGCTCCATAGGTTCTCTTAATGGGTCAATGGACGGGTTAGTAACTTGTGATGCATTAAGAACAATATGATCCCAATAAATTTTATATGGTTTATCGTTTCCACATCCAGTAAGTATTACTCCTCCACCTTCAGCTTGCTTTTTTACATCATTAATAAATTCCTTTCTCCAATTTGCATTTGGACGATATTCATATGGATTAGTCATTATTGTTAAAGCATTAGTAGGACAGAAAACTGCACAACGTTGACATCCCACGCATTTTGATTCATCAGAAATAATTATATCATTTTCTTCGTCATAGGTATGAACACCAAATCCACATTGCCTAACACAAACTTGGCATCGAATACATCGGTCATCATCCCGAATAATTTTGAATTCAGGTAATAAATATGATTTCACTAAATTTATGCCTCCTTATTTAGATCTTGTAAGGTTAATTTTTCATTATAAATAACTTTTTTCTCGGACAATCTTCCAATAATTGGTTCTCCTCCTTTCGGTATCCAAGCATATTCAATATTCGGGTCTATTAACCTGATTGGCGCCTCTTCCGATGAAATATATAACATATCACTATTTACAGCTGCAGTAAGTGGCCTTAAGCGAACTCTATCTGTTAGACCTATCATTTCTCCATTTCTAGCGATTACTATACTGAAGGGACCATTCATTAATAGTCCACCATAAACTTGTCTTAATGATGTATAGAGTTCCTTTTCTTTTTTATCCATGCGATCAATTGTATTCCATAGTGGTGGTGCAAGTATTTTTGATGCGACTTCAATTGGAAGATTATGCCTTCTCATTAGAAGATCTGCAGCATATGCGATAACTTCTGTATCTGTATATAAAGAACATTTATAGCCATACATCTCAAGAAATCTTTGATTTGTTCCATATGAAGAAATTTCTCCATTATGGACTACTGACCAATCGAGAATATTAAATGGATGTGCGCCTCCCCACCAACCCAGCGTGTTTGTAGGAAATCTACCATGAGCTAACCATATATAACCAGTGTAATCCTCGATCATGAAGAATCTCCCAATATCTCCTGGAAATCCAACGCCTTTAAAAACAGCCATATTTTTTCCGCTACTAAAAACAAAAGTATCTTGAATTTGAGTATTAATTGTCATTACCATTTCAACAACATAATCGTCATAATGGTTTTTATCAAGTTCAGTTTTTGGATGTACAAAATATCGCCAAAATTCTGGTGGATCTATAATTTCTTTTATTTGTTTAGTCGGGATCTCTTCAGCTCGAGTAATAAAAAAATGTTTGTCTATAAAATTTTCAGAAATCTCTTTTGCTTCCCTTGTATTATACATTAAATGAAGTGCATAATGGTCCGGATATTTTGGGTATAGTCCATAGCAAGCAAACCCACCACCAAGACCATTACTCCTTACTCGCATGTTTTTAATGGCTGTTAATATATCTTTACCTGAAAAAGTTGTACCACTTAAGTTCATCATTCCAAAAATGGAACAATTAGCCGAAACTTTATCATCATTAAATGGATTTGCAATATTTTTTAAGTCCTTCATAATAATCTTCCAGTAAATATTTCATTTCTAATTTCCCGTGGGAAATAAATTAAGTCAAAATCATCAGACATTAAATGTGCCTTAAATGATGATACATCTATATTATTCCTCATTAGGCCAATAATTATTCCTGTCCTATCTATGCTATTCACGGAAATTATTCCCTTAACGATATTATCCTTTAGAATAATTTTTTTATAAATCATGTTTTCTGGTTCATATCTCGTTAATACTTCGTAATTTCCATCATCTGGCTTTTCAATTAATCCTCCAGACATAACTGGTATTCCAAAAAATTTCATAGAATTCATATTCATTCCCATTGTAAATTCTTTATTATGTCCTGCCATATTAAACCCAGCAATCATCCCACCTATATATGCAGTTGGCCAAAGAGGTGTAAGTTTTTTGATATCTAGAATAAAATCATAAATTTCAGCGCAATCACCACATGCATAGATTCCTGGAATATTAGTCTGCATATGATTATCAACTACAATTCCTCTGTTAATATTGATTTCAGTGTCCTTTAAAAAATCGAGTCTGGGCCTAACTCCTATTGCAATAATTAACAAATCACAGTCCAATTTTTCATTATTATCCAGTATTATCTTGTCTATTTTATCAGGATCATCAGGATTATTGATAACTTCTGAAATCGTATGCCCAGTAATTACTCTAATTCCATTTTCTTCTAATATTTCTTCACAAATCTTTGATGAAATATTGTCTAATACTTTAATTAAAACTCGTTCTGCCAACTCAACAACAGACACTTCAATATTAAATGAACTCAAAGCCTCTGCTGCTAATAGACCTATAAGCCCGCCACCTAAAACAACTGCTTTTTGAATATGTCCTGATTCAATTTTATCTTTTATTTTATTTGCATCATCAACGCTTGTAAATGTAAAATAATTATTTTGATTTAAACCCTTTATCGGAGGTACAAATGGTACTCCACCTGATGCAATTAATAACTCCTTAAAATTTAAAGATTCACCGTCTTCTAAAATAATTGCCCTACTTTTAACATCTAATTTAATGATTTTTTTTCCGAGAAATGTCTGGATATTATTTTTATTATAAAAATTCGATGGTCGGTAATATAACTTATCATAGGTTATATTACCTTTTAAATAATATGGTATTAATGCTCTAGAATATGTATGAACTGGTTCATCAGAAATTATCGCTAATGTACCTTTTTTATCATACTTTCTTATAGCTTCAGCGCCACCAATTCCACCAGACGAATTACCAATTATCAAGTAATCAAAATCCATTTTCTGAAACCTCAACTAATGTTAGCCCCTCATTTGGGCAATGCTCAACGCAACTAGGCGTCCCCTGTTCCATACAAAAATCACATTTTAAAGCAGTTTTTTCATCCTCATTTCTCATAATTGCTCCATACGGACATACAAGTATACATGTCCAACATCCAACGCATTTCTTTGAATTATGTAATACTATTCCATTCTCATCTATATATAGTGCACCTGATATACAACTAAAGACACAAATTGGCTCGGGGCAATGCCTACACTGAGCTCCAAAAGATATTGGAATATCCTCTTGAACTCTAATCATTGCAATAGGACGAGGTTTTTCTTGCTTAAACGCTTTAATTATATCTTTAGATTTAGAATGCGCCACTATACACCAGACCTCGCATAGACGACATCCAATGCAGACATCCTCGTTAATCTGAATTCTTTTCATTTGTAATATAATGCCTCCTAGAATATTATCTATGACTTAATTTTAATTGATATTTTATAAATTTGTAAAAGAATTTTAGACTTTAAATTCTAAAGAGGGAAATTTTTGCTTTATTAACAATTTGTAATCTAAAAAACATTAACTGTTTAGTAATTTTACCCTTTATAAAATTAAAAGCTATTTGAGATCCAACTTTAAAAAGTAGTAATTTTACATATTTTTTATGAATAATTAAGATCATATTTGGACTCTTTTAATCTATTAATTAATTTACAAAATTTAAAATTTTTTATTGTTAATATTATAAAAATCAGTTAGGAAGCGTTTTCATAAATAAAATATGTATATTCATTACTATTATTACTTATTACATAAATTTTTTGTTTAAATGAGATTTTTTCAATTCCGTTACTGAAGCAACTATTAATTTACAACTTTTAAACTTTCCGATAAAATAGTTTTTCGAATACTTTTTGGGTATATATTTTCTCTAACCCATCTATTTTGAATTTGTGGAAATGAAGTTATCCGGGTTATTTCATCTTTTAATATTATTGGGTCTTCTCTAATTGTAAAATATGCTAGTAAAATTGATTTCCAAGTATTTAGAGACCGTTTACCCCTGAAATCGATAAGTTTTTTTAGTGTACTAAATTGCTGTTCTACATAATTAGTAGTAATACAACCTCCGCCAAAATATATTGCACATTTTTCGAGAGATTTGGCAACTAATGGGTCTGCATTCCATAGAGGTATGACTATACCCTTTTCCCTGTTATATTGGTAGACCATGTATTTTCCCATTTTAAAATAATCTTTTACACTGCGGGGCACTTTCTTTTTATTTTTTTTACCTTTTTTAGCGCCATTCAATTTTTTATTTTTGTTTTTCGAGCCTTTTGGTCTTCCTACTTTACCTTTTCTTTTTAATTTTTCTTTCTTCTCAGCTTCTATTATCTCTTTTGGACGATTTTTTGACCCTTTCGGTCTGCCCCGTTTATTCCTTCTTTCTCTCTCTTTTGCAACACCCGTTTTACCAGGTCCCTTCTTATTCATACCTTTATCTTTTTTAACTGATTTTCTTTTTTCCATTACCGAAACTCGCGTATAAAACATGTTTGTACAATCTAAGATATTGGTGTAGGTAGCTATATCTGTCCTTATTATTTTTGCAGGGGTATGTTGAATTGTAGATATTATAATACGCCCGAATGGCGGTTTGTGTATATGGCGAATATGAATGATATCACGTCCAAAATCCTGAGCTATTCCTATATACTGACTAAGACCATCAGTTACCA
>SUPR01000030.1 GCA_005191425.1 Candidatus Helarchaeota ASGARD archaeon Hel_GB_B | reverse complement strand
GATTTAGAATAGGGGTTAAGTTTTTGGATATCGAGCATAATAGAAAGGTTATTTTGATAATTTTTAAAGGAGTCAATAGTTTTTTTATAGGAACGAGTGAAGAATTGAGGTTGTACAGGGTTAAGAGATAAAAAGACGCCAAGGCAGAGGTAAGAAAAGTGGTGTATTACTTGCACATTACTCATGATACGGTCATGTTCTTGAAAAGAAAGAGTTGAAACGGTACTTCCATGTTTTTCAAGTAAATTTATGACATAATCGATCCATTTATTAGTTTTAACAGGTATTAAAATAACATTTTGGTCATTAAACGACCCGAGTGGCCCAAAAAGTGGGTGCATACTAATATATTCTATTTTGTCAGGGATAGTTAATTTATCAACAATGCCGGTCTTTACAGAGGAAATATCGATTAGTAGTGAATTAGGTTTCATGAGTGGGGCGATTTCGGAACAAGTTTTAAGGGTTTGAGAAATAGGAACAGAGACGATTATAATATCTGCATCGTAGATATCTTGTTTGACTGCGGGATTTACTCCAAGTTCTGAAGCAAATTTCCGAGCTTTAGAAGGATCTCTGCTATAAATATAAATATCAAGTTCATCTTTAAAGGTATTAGTAATTAATTGGCCCATACCACCAGTTCCGCCAATTATAATAAGTTTAAACATAATAATCACTTAATAATGGGAGGTATAATATGAGATCTAATAGCATGGTCTAAAATAACAATAGCAGTAGCAGATTCTATTACAGGTACTGCTCTAAGAGCAATGATCGTGTCATGTCTTCCCCTTATCTTTATTGAAGTAGGTTGAAGTGTTTTAATATTCACAGTTTTCTGAGAAATAGAAATAGAGGGAGTTGGTTTTATAGTGGTACGGAAAATTATTGGCATTCCGTTTGATATCCCTCCATTAATACCCCCAGAATTATTTGATGATGTGAGTATTTTACCTTTTTTAATAATAAAAGGGTCATTATGTTTAGAACCAGTTAGAGTTGAGGACATAAAACCAGAGCCGAATTCTACAGCTTTAACTGCAGGAATAGCAAATAGAATTTTACTAAGATCACCTTCAAGGGTATCAAAGAAGGGTTCTCCGAGGCCAGGCGGTAAGTTTAGCGCAATAGACTCAATAATACCACCTAATGAATCTCCTTGGTGTTGAGCATCGGAAATAGCGTTTTTTATATCTTCAATAATAGATGGGTCAATACATTTAGTAAGAGGGTCGCGGTGAATAGTAGAGAGATCAGTAGGGGGTGGCAATTTTGATGAAATATTAGCAACAGATTTAATATATGATAGAATTTGGATATTGAGTTGCGTCAGTAGGATTTTTTTAGCGATAGCGCCAGCAAGTACAATAGAAATAGTAGACCTACCAGAAAACCGACCTCCGCCTCTATAATCATTAAATCCACCATATTTAATGAATGCAGTGAAATCGGCATGACCCGGTCGAGGAGTGTCTTTAATTGATTCATAATAAGAGGAGTCGACATCTTTATTCCAGACGATTAGACATATCGGGGCGCCAGTAGTATAGCCATTGAAGACCCCTGAAAGAATTTCGCATTGATCAGGTTCAGCTCGTTTAGTAGAGCCAATAGAATTTTGGGGGCGTCGTTGGTCGAGTTCCTTTTGGATATCTTGTTTGGATATTTTGACACCAGCTGGGCAGCCGTCAATTACACAGCCCATACATTTACCATGGCTTTCGCCAAAAGAAACGATTTTAAAGGAGTTTCCAAAAATATTACCATCATGCAAAATTATGCCACCTCAAAATTAACTCCGAGAGTTTTTAAATGATTTAAAAAGTTGGGATAAGAAATTTCAGCAAGTTCAATGTTAGGAATAATCATTTGTTCAGTTTGAGTAGCTAGAATTGCAAGAATCATTGCTATTCTATGGTCATTATAAGTATTCAAGTTATTATGTGGTATTAATTTATTTGGGCCAATAATTTCAGCACCATCTGAAAGTTCACGGATATTGATATTTAGCTTAGAAAGTTCGGATACAATAGAAGTTATCCTATTACTTTCCTTAAATTTTAGGTGTTGCGCACCGTATAGACGAGTTTTACCAGCTGCAAATGAAGCAACGGCACAGACAACGGGAAATAAATCAGGAATATTAGACATGTTTAGGTCAATACCAGATAATGAGTTTGAGTTTAAAAAAGTGACTGATTTATTTTTACTATCAATTTTAAGTTTACAGCCCATAGTTTTAAGTATGTCAAGAATTTGTTTATCGCCTTGGAAAGAGTTAGGGTCAAGGTTATTTATAGTAACAGTAGAATTAGTAATAGCAGCTAAAGCAAGAATGAAAGATGCAGACGAAAAGTCGCCTGGTATAGAGAAAGTAGTGGGAGAATAAGTTTGACGCCCTTTTATATAGAATTTAGAGAGGTCAGGTTGGTATTTAATAGAAATATTATAAAGTTCTAAATATTCAAGAGTAATAAGTATATAAGGTTTTGAAATAATTGGAGGTTTGATGACTATGGTAGTGTCGTTAATAGCGAGTGGGGTGGCAATTAAAAGACCTGTGATAAATTGAGAGCTAATATTCCCGGGAATAGTAGTGATGCCACCAGAAAGAGATGGCCCATTTACAATAATGGGGGGACGAGAGTTATTTTTTTCAGAATAGATATTTACCCCCAATTGTAATAACGAATCAATAAGTGGTCCCATAGGGCGTTTTAAAATAGATTTATCGCCAGTAATTGTAGTTTTACCGGGAATTAAACTTGCTAATGGTGTTATAATTCTTAATGTTGTGCCAGAATTTTGTACATCAATAAGGTTTTTGGTCTGTTTAAAAGGAAAGAGCCCATCTATTTTTAAAGAAGAGTTATTTATTTTAATTTGAGCACCAAATGCTCTACAAGCTTCAATAGAGGCATTAGTATCACCACTAATGAGTGGATTTCTAATAATACTAGTACCATTTGCAATTGAAGCCATAAAAATAGCGCGGTGAGTATATGACTTAGATGGAGGTGCAGAAATAGTGCCTTTTATCGACTCTGTTTTAAAAATTTTAATATCCATTACTTTTCACCGGAAGTAGCATTTCGATAGAGATTAATGACGGCATCAGCGCATTCTTCGATAGAAAGAGAAGATGTATCAATCTGGAATTTAGTTGCTCTTTCATATAGAGGTCTTCTGAAATTTAATAAATCATTGATTGATTTCATAGGGTTGGGATTAGAAAGTAAGGGCCGTTTTTCTTTACCGTCCTTCATAGTTCTTTGATAGATAATATTAGGGGAGGCATTGAGACAAATAATTATAGAAGAAGTAGACAAATAATCAAGATTAATTTTATTCAATATAATGCCACCACCACAAGATATAACTGAGTCAATATTTTTAGATAATTGTTTACATGCTTGAATTTCAAGCTCTCGAAACTTAATTTCGCCATCTTCATGAAAAATATCTGGAATTGACTTACCGGCGATTCTAGAGATATATTCGTCCATTTCAATAAATTTTTTACCGAGTTTTTTAGCTACTAATTTTCCGATAGTTGTTTTACCGGTGCCCATAAACCCAATTAATGCTATATTAGATTTTATCATATTATTCGCCCCAATAAATAAATATAAAACTACTTAGAAGATAATTCATTGACAATAATATTTTCCATTAATTTTACTGGAGCTTTTTTACCAGTCCAGAGTTCAAAACCTTCGACACCTTGATAAAGGAACATTTTTATACCGCCGATAGCAATAGCACCCAATGAGAGAGCGTTTTTAACGAGTTTGGTCTGAATTGGGTTATAAACGACATCAAAAACAGCTAGATCCTTCCGAAGCAAAGAGATAGGGACAGGAGTGTTATCAATATTTGGAAACATTCCTACAGGTGTACAATTAATTAAAAGATCAGAAGATTTAAGGATTTCAGATAAGGTACCAACGTCATTTGAAAAAGTAGAAATCTTATTTGGGTAACGTTTTTCAAGATCAGATTTAAGTTTGGAAGCTGCTTCATGCTTAATATCAGTAATATAAAGGTGATTAATTTCGTTCAGTAAATAGAATGCAATTGGACGAGCAACACCACCAGCGCCGATCATTGTAGTGGTAATATTATCGAGTCTAATATGGGATTCTTTTAAGGAACGTACCGCACCAATACCATCAGTATTAGTTGCATAAAGTATGCCATCTTTATTAACAATTGTATTAATAGCACCAATATCGTTAGCTATTGGGTCTATTTCATCAAGATATTTCATAATTTCAATTTTGTGCGGGATAGTCACGTTGGCGCCAATTATATTAAGGGCACGAATAGCTTCAACAGTTTGTTTTAACCTACTTAGTTCGACATTACATGCCAAATAAACTGCATTAAATCCGATTTTAATAAATGCGGAAGTGTGCATTTTAGGAGAGAGAGAATGCCCAACTGGATTTCCGATCAAAATAACCAATTTAGTATTTCCATTAGGTAAAAATTGTTGCATGAGTTCACCTCGGAGTTTTAAGATGAAATATAGATTGATTTAATTATTGAAATTTAAAGATATTATTAAGATAAGTCATATTGAAAATATAAATAATGATGTTTAAAATTTTAAGTGGTTATTAGAGGGATAAGTATTTTATATATTTTTTTCATCTGGGAGATTGAGATTTGGCCAGGAGCAGTTGGATTATCGAGAGAAGCAAAAGTGAATTTTGAGCCCAGAAAAGGACATAATAACCGGGATATAGTACCTTTAGAGCCCATACAAAATGAAATAATCTCATAGTAATTAGTGGAATATTTTTCTAATATATTAAAAGCGGTAAGATTATCAAATTTGTTGTTAGCCATTAGTACAATTTTAATAACTTCTGGTTTTAAAGAAAACATAGAACTAATAATAGGGTCTAATTTGTTGAGGGGTGGCGTATTTTTGAAATTATGGTAAGAAAGAATAATTTTAATGTCGTGCTTGTGGAATAATGAAATTAATTGAGAGAGTTTATTTTTATTTATATTAATCTCTAAATCAACAAAATCGGGGTGTAATGACACTAGATTTTCAATAATTTTAAGTCTGGTTGGTTCATCTATTTTAAAATGAGCACCTTCAGAAGCCTTACGGCATGTAAAAACTATAGGTATCGATTGCTGAGATAATGGTTTAAGTTCTGACAGTGTATTAGGCGAAATATCTTGAAGGTAATCAAGCCGAAACTCTAAAAAATTAGCACCAAGTTTGATCGCTTTTTTAGCATTTTCAATCATATCTTTGACATTATTGTTTGCAATTGAAACACAAATCATTGCGATCATTTTTCAATAATGGTTTCATTTATTAAGGTTCCAAAATGTCTTCCACCTGCAGTATAATAGACAAGAATCTCATCATTAGGTTGAAGTTTAGAGATAGAAATAGGAGTGCCATCTTTTGAAACAAGTCGAATAGTTTCAGCATTTTGGACAATTGTTTTAAGAGTGTCATTATTAATCTGAGCTTTAATTAACATCATAGGACGGCTTTCTATTTTAGACCTACCAACAATAGCAGTCCTACAAGACCCATCAGAGTTAACAATTAGGACTTCAGACCCGGTTTCGATTTCAGATAGATATTGAGTTTTACCATTAGGTAAAAGAATGTAAGCAGATACAGAACCAGCATTAACTCTAAATGGACGCGATGCTACAAATTCAGTTTCAATAGTTTCGCCATGAATTAAAAACATACCTCTTGACTGAGACCCTATCAGCATACCCTCTCCAGGTTTCAGAAGAGAACAGGTATCAATACAAACTCGATCTCCAGTCCCTACTTCCTTTTTCTCTATGACCTTAGCAACAGAAAGCTGTAATGATATTTTAGACTTAATGAGGTCTTTAATTTTAGAAATATCATTGACATTATCAGGGGTAAAAACAACACCATCAGTCCCTAATTCAAGGATCTCAAATGCAAGTTTAATTTCATCGATACTATGAGCTTCTGCATATAAATTAATATCAAAATTATGTAAATTAGCAATAAGATTTTCAAGTGGTATTACCATCCAATCAAGTGCGTGAACGATAATAAAATCAGGAGATTTTCTAGCAATTTTATAAATGTATAGTTCATCATCTTTATTTTTAATCTCCATTTCAAGTCCAAAATTCGGTAAAAAATTTTCGGGTAATGCACCATTTGAACTGACCTTTTTAATGATAAAATCAGGTGCGTTTTGGTCTGAATAAGAATAAATATGAGAATTCCCAAACTCTCTAATTTTAGGAATGATTTCAGAGTCAGCAATAAAATGATTTAATCCGTTAATTATAGCTTCAGAGGCTATTTGTTTCACAAATTCCCAGGGACCTTTTAATCTTAAAATGATTTTTTTCATGAGAACTCCACTTCAATATTTTGTTACGAAGGATTTTTAATAAACTCAAGTGCTTCCTTAACAGAAAAATTATCATAAAGAATCGAAGATATTGCTTTGACCATAGCTGCAGGATTATTGCTACTAAAGACATTTCTACCGATAGCAACACCAGATACACCGGCATCAGTAGCACCTTTAATCATTTCCAAGAATTCTTGTTCAGTTTCTGTTTTTGGGCCACCAGCAACTATAACAGGTTTAAAGCTCGCCTCAATGACTTTTTCAAAAGTATTTGGATCCCCGGTATAATATGTTTTGATTATATCAGAGCCCAGCTCAGCACCTAACCGGACTACGTGTGCCAGAATTTCAGGAGAATAAGGGTCTTTAATATTTTCCCCACGTGGATAGATCATACTTATAAGTGGTATTTGCCATAAATCGCATTTCTCAGAGATTTCTCCAATATGTTGAAGCATATAGGACTCACGTGCATTGCCTAAATTAATATGAATAGAAATTGCATCGACGCCTAATCTAATAGCCTCTTCGACAGAGCCCACTTGGACTTTCCAGTTAGGTTCGGTACTCAAGACAGTACTGCCCGATAGATGCATAATGATACCAATGTCTGGAATAGCTTTTAATGCTCGAATTACTCCTTTATGAAGGAGGACAGCAGTTGCAGATTCAGAAACTTGAGCAATAGTTTTTTCAATATCAATCAGACCAGGTAATGGCCCGACGGTTACTCCATGGTCCATTGGAATTATTAAATACTTATTATTCCGGCTGATTCTTCTCAGCCGTGCAATTTTTCCGTTCATTATCAAAATATCCTCATAGTTTAATGTAATAAGATTAAATAAATTAATTTAATTTAATTTAATCGACTAAAGAAACTGAATAAAAACAATAATAATAAATCAATATTTCTTTTTATTGATTTCTATAAAATCTTCAGTCCAACTTTTAATAATTTTTTGAAGCTGGTTATAAAGAAGTAATTCTTCACCAGTAAAGTTGTCGAGATATTGTGATTGGTTAGCACCTTTACTGGCGATACGAAGGATTTTGTAAAGTCTACGAGAAAATATATCAATAAAGAGAGACTCCATACGTTCTTGTTTTTGTATATATTTAGTATTAATCGAGAATTTGTCCATATTTTTGATTTCATTAAGTAATTGTGAAAAAGTTTCTTTTATTTTAACATAAAACTCTTTGTCAATATTATGAATTCTGGTGTCTTCTTGTTCAATTCGTTCAAGTTTTAACAACTCATCTATATCATAATAAATTGGGTCAATAAACTGGATGACATGTTCTTGGTATAATATTTTTGCCATCCAGTATGGTACTTTTGCATCTTCGTCTTTTTTGAAAGGACCAAACTTAGATAGAAATAAAGAAATTTCAGGTAGGTCTTTTAGAAATTTAACATTAACCGGGCGGTTCTGCCATTTAAAAATAAAATTATTCATTAAAAATCACATCACGATAAAAAATTAATTTATTCAATAAAAAATTTAATACAGAAGGGTAGAATATGGCTTTTTCTCTTGAATTTTTTTGATTTCGGACATCATAATTTGTTTTAAATTATTAGTTAAAGTTTGAGTATGTGTTTGAAGATTATCAGTTTTAGATAGAATTTGTTCAATACTTTGTCTCAATATAATGAGTAATTTTGAGGGATTTTCACCAGAAATGATATGTCTTGTAATCTCATATAATTCAGTCTCGATCTGTTCAAGCTTATTTAAGAGCAACTTTTTAAATTGTTTGTGGACAAGAACACTAATCGCTGCATCAAGACTATTTCCTCGAGCTTGATAAGATGGAATAGAAAAAGTATAAACAAGCCCAATACAATTTAAGTTGGTAAATGGGATTATTGAAGTAGTGTGGTCCATAGAAGTACGATTGGTTTGGTCTAAACCAGCACTGAGTACAAGTATGGATTTAGCAGAAATTTCAAATTTTTCTTGGTCATCAATATTACTAGGATCCCAAGCTACAGGTGTAGGTCCTAAATCGCCAGCTTGTGAAAATATAATATATTTAATAAATTTAGAAACTGGCGGCCTATTTTTATTTTGTGTACCATTATATAATTCATACAATATATAGTTGAATTTCTTAGAAATCGTCTTAAAAATATTTACAACCTTATTTTCATCTTCAACTGTAAGACAGACGAGAAAAATATTGGTACTTATTTTGTAGAGAATTAAATTTAAATTATTGGCAACATTCGCCCTTACATAATTGTTTACGGGAATGTTCTTATATTTATTTATAATATTTTTAATATAAATTTTAGCCCGCTCAGGAAAATTGTTAGCCAATAAATTCCCGTTTGTCCTAATTATCATTAAATTATTCAAATTTAAATTTTTAACTTCATTCAAGATTTGAGTCAATACTTGTTTTTTATCCAAGTTAATTTACACCAATAATATACAATTGATAGCTACTTATAATAATTCTAAAATAAAGATTTTCTTATAATAAAAATAATTTAAACATATTTTATAAAATAATTTAACATATTTTATATTTTTATTAAATTAATGTTTACTTCATGTATAAAAGAAAAATGAGATATGATGAGTTAGAATATGGAGAAAAATAAAGAATTTTGGAATAAATGTCTTTTGAAATTTAACGAATATCTAAAGTCTAATGACTTCAAAACTGCTATAAAATTAGTGGCTAAAGAATTTAATTTAACATATAAAGAGGCATATAAAATATTATTTCCACCTGAATAATTGTTAAAAGATCAATCAATTAGGCGGGTTTTGAAGGTTCAATAAAAATCCCCGGATTAGTTTATAGGTTTTATAAAATAATTGTTTTGTAAATCCCAAATAAAAATTGAGTAATAAAAAAGAAATTATTATTAACTCTAAATTTTTATCTAAAAATTTCCATTAAAATTATAAGAAATTATTCCTTAAATTATTGATAATTTATTGTCAATTAAATATATTAAATTTTGTAAGAGTAAATCATTTTTTAAACAAAAAATTTAAAAATAAAAGCATTTTACTCTATTCATCTAATTATTCTGAAAATATTGGAGAAAACCCGATAATTAAGCAAAATTAAAAATCTCCAAAAAGAATTTAAGTTTGAGTAAAAAAAAGAATAATATATGATTTTCAAATTCATATTAGAAATTTGACGGAATATAACATGCATAACTTGAAGAATTATATGGATATTTATGCCCATAAAATATACATTTCATCTAAAATGGCTAAATATTTGAAGAAAGATTTTTATATAATCTGCTAGTGAAAAATATTGGAAACAATTTTTTAATGCTATATTTTAAAACAAATTTAAATTAGAAATTAATTTAAATGAGGAAATGACAGTGAATTTAAATAATGAAACAATAGACGAAGAGATTTTTGATGAAGATGATGAAATTTTTACTTTAGACGATGAAAAATTTCAAAATAAATTCAAAGAAATGAAAAAAGAACAGGAAAAAATAAAAATTTGGGTAGAACCATTGGAAGATAAACTACAGCTATATATTCAAAATGGGTCAAGTTCAAAGAAATTAGTTGCTAAAATAGAGTTTAAACAATTTAAAGACTTACAAAAGTTAGGGATTAATAGCACTATTGAAAAGATCCAAAAGATAATACCGAACATTGATCTTTCAGTGGCCAAGCAATTAAACCAAGGATTGATCCAAAACGCGTCACAATTATAAAAAATCTATTGTTTAGATTGATCTCAGTTCATCAACTGAAAATGCATCCAAAAAATTAAGTAGATAGTTCTTTATTCTATTCAATAATATTCTTGAAATAGTACTTGCGACCATTTATTTTATTGCAACCAAAAAATTTATTTTTAAATTTAAAATGTGTAGCTTGAAGTTAATATTTCATTTTAAGACACTATATGACGTTAAATTTCAAAATTAGGTTGTTAAAATTTTTACTAAAAAAGCCAGACAACTCATAAAATTTACGATTTTATTTTTAATTTAAAAATATCTTAAACACTTAATGTAGCAAAAAAATTTAACTGTTCACTTTAAATTTAATAAGTTGGGGGCAATAAAAACTATTTGTTAAATAATTATTTTGGTTATAATACAAGAATAGCCAAGATTAAACTATAAAATTTATGAGGATATAAAAAATTTTATAAATTTTTAATTTAAGTCCATGATTTAATGAATTATATTAATACTTTTTAATCGACAAAATTCTAATTCGTCCAATTTAAAAATATAGAAATTCTAATTTTTAATTTATATCGAAATTTCTTTTATATACTATGTTTATTAAAAATTTTGTGGTATATCATTAATGGATTTAAGTAGAAATAAATAAAAATAACTTAAATAACTAATTTTAGACTAAATTTTAAGTTTTTATTTTTAAATAAGTCTCCAAATTATTTAAATTTTGAATAACCAATAAGGTTCAAATGAGGTATTGAGAAATGGAAGATTCTGCCGATATTGTAGCCAGATTTGAAACATTTTTTAGCGATTATATAGATGAAAATGGTTCTAGAAAATATGATGATATGATAGGACAAATGGAATTAAGTGCAAGTATCTCGCTTACAATTGATTATGATGATTTATTGAGATTTGATTCGGAATTGGCAAGAAAGTTGTTAGAATCTCCTGAATTTTATATTGAAATGGCATCACTTGCGATAAAGCACAGATTGAGAATAATTAGCGAAGAATATGCGTACCAGGTAGACAAATTTCATGCTAGGTTTAGAAATCTTGAACCTACCAATAGAATTAATCTGCGAAAAATTAGGGCAAATCACATCGGCAAATTGATCCAAATAAGTGGTATTTTAACAAGAGTTAATAAAGTAGTCCCATTAATGATACGAGGGGTATTCAAGTGTTTAAGTTGTAATGAAGCAATAATTCCTGTTGACCAAGAAGATAATGAATTTACAAAACCATTAATTTGTCCACAATGTAATAAAAAGGGCCCATTTAAATTGTTATTAGAACGATCTACATACATTGATTGGCAGAAAATCCGGGTTCAAGAAAAACCTGAAGAACTACCTCCTGGACAAATGCCCAGATTTATGGACGGTTATTTATTAGAAGATATTGTCGATTTAGCAAGGCCAGGCGATAGAGTTAATATCGTTGGAATTTTGAAAGCGAAGCAAGAATCATCTCAACAAGGAAAATTAACTATTTTTAAAACCTTTATAGATATCAATCACATCGAGAAACAAGAAGTTGAAATAGAAAATTTACAGATTACGGCGGAACAAGAAGAAGAAATAAAACAACTAGCAAATGACCCGTGGGTATACCGTAAATTAATTAAATCAGTGGCACCTTCAATTTATGGACTTGAAGAAATTAAGGAGGCAGTTTTATTACAACTTTTTTCGGGTGTATCTAGGTTGAGAAAAGATGGCACCACAAGAAGAGGTCAAATCCATGTCCTTTTAGTAGGCGATCCAGGAGTTGGTAAGAGTGTCCATTATAATGAAGAAATTTACCTCTATAATAATTCCCTTGATGATTGGAAAATAAAATACAAAATCGGTAATTTTGTTGACACTTTATTAAGTAAATATAAAAATCGAATAATTAAATATAAAGACACTGAAATTTTAGACTTAAAAGGACTAGAAGATTTTTATACTCAATCATTTAATTTTGATTATTTTAGACCAGAAATTTCCAAGATATTAGAAGTAAGCAGACATAAAAGTTTAGAAATTTATGAAATTAAACTTCAATCAGGTATTATAATTAAGGCGACAGGTAACCATTCATTTACTACTTTAAAAAATGGTAAGTTAATATTAAGAAATATGTCTGACCTTGAATTAGGTGATTATTTACCAATATCAAGGAAAATTGACTCCTTTAAAGAAGTCAAATTAATTGAAATTTCCGATCTCTTAAATAAAAGAACAAATCAGCTTGAAAATTTAATTAATTATAAAAAAAATAGGACTTTAAGAGGAAATCAAAAAAATATTGACTTGGACAAATTATGTTTAACTGAATCACTGGGCAGAATTTTTGGATTATTTTTAGCAAATGGCCGGATAGAAAAGGATGGCATAAGCATATCATATTTCGATGAAGATATTAAAATACAATTAGAAAAAGATTTTAAACTAAATTTCAAAAGTTATACTACGTACAAAAACATTATAAAATATCGTTCCGTTGTTATTAGGGAGGTATTCAAGAAACTTTTTTATTTTAATGGTGTTAAAAGCGTTCCAGAACTCTTTTTCTATGCACCTAGACCCTTCTTACAGGGATTTATTTCAGGTTATTTCTCAGGAAAAAGTAAAATAAACAAGAGAAATGTACTTGGAATCCGATCAAAATCAAAAAGATTATTGTTAAATTTAAGAGATTTATTAAATTTACTTGGAATACAGAGTATTATTAAAGTCAGTACAAAATCACATAAAAGAAATAATGTTATTGACTATAAATTATTAATATTAAAAAGCGACTTGGTCAAATTTTTTAAATTATGTTATTTTATAAATAATAAAGAACAAAAAAATTTATATTTGAGAGTAAAGCGGGAACACCATGTCTATTCTTATAATAAGCTTAATCTATTAGACACGGAAATAAATAGAACGGGTATTTCTTTAGGTACCATCCCTCAAAGATTTATTCAACCTAAATTACTTGATTTTAATAATCAAAAAGTATTATCCGAATGTCTAGGAACAATCCTGGCTTTAAAGAGATGTACTCATAACTTAAATAAAAAGTATCAAGATGCCAAGATTTTAGGAACTTCAATAAACAAAAATGTTTTTTGGGACAAAATTATTTCAATAACTAAATTAGAAAATGAGTTTGAATATGTATATGATATAGGGACTGAGAATAACCATTTTATCCTTGCCAATGGTCATGTAATTTTCCATAATAGTCAAATCCTAAAAAGTGCAGCATTAATAGCACCAAGAGGGATATATACAAGTGGTAAAGGTACAAGTGCGGCTGGCTTAACCGCGAGCGTATTAAGAGATAAAGATACAGGAAATCTCTCACTTGAAGCAGGAGTACTCGTATTAGCAGATCAAGGTCTGGCTGCCATTGATGAATTTGATAAAATGAGGCCCGAAGATCGTATTTCTATTCATGAGTCCATGGAACAACTATGTTTCCACCCAAATACTGAAATTTTACTTATTGACGGAAGAAAAATTAAAATTGGCGAATTCATTGATGACGCAATTGAATCGCGTCCAAAAGAAGTGGTCAAAGGTATTAATTGTGAAATACTTCCATTTCAAGATATAGGACTATATACTACAGATTTTGAACAAATTTATAAAAGTAGGATAAATAGATTAAGCCGACATATAGCTCCAAGCAATTTTTACAAGATAGAATTTTCAAATGGTAGGTCAATAATTGTTACTCCAGAACACCCTGTATTTAAATTAAATGGACTCAATATAGACTGTGTTAAAGCAGAAAATTGCTCAATAGGTGATTATATACCAGCCCCTCGTTATTTACCTAATTCTACGAAACCAATTGCGTTAGACCATAATTTTATAACTAAATTACAGGTAAAAAAAGAGCCAAATCTCCTAACATTAGAGGTAGCTGAACTTGTTGGACATTTTTTCACTTCTGGTAATTTAAATTCAGATATTTCAACTCAAATTCAGTTTTCAAATTTATCTAAAAATATAATAAATGAGGTCGCCCGGCTTTTAAATGATTTATTTGGAATAATACCAATTCAGAAATTAAATCTGATTGACTATACAGTAGTCTATTATGACTCTTATGACCTCTATTACTGGTTCAAAATAAATTTTCCTGAATTAATGGATAATAATAATAAACGTGTCCCATCAAAAATACTGGGTGCAAGTAAAGAAATAGCCAAATCTTTTTTAACCGCTACTTTTAGGACTATTGGAGAAATTTTTGAGCAAAAAATATACTTTGTGTGTCAGAAAAAAGTAATTTGCGAAGATTTGCAAGATTTATTATTAAAATTAGGTATTTCAAGCTATATCAAATTTGAGAACAGAAGACATAAACTGTTTATATCGCCATGCTCACTTCAAAAATTTGTCCAGGAAATATTTCTTCAGTTCGACCAGAAAGAGCCTCAAACTCCAGCTTTAAAAGATATTTTCTATGACCAATTTAAATATGATACAATTCCCGTCCCTATTGAAAATTTAATCACAAAAATTACTGAAAAAATCTGTTCAAATTCATCTACACTATCTAAATTTACTGGTATAAACAAGCCTAAAATGACAAAAGAGCTAGCTCTAAAATTATTAAACGAGGCAGTTAATAAACTCTACAAAATCCAGCAAAAACTCAAAAAACTTTTGAATACACCTTATTCATCCAGTTCATATTTAAATTTGAAACCAGAAATTTCATTAATAGTTAATAACTTAATCCCAAATTCGGAATTAATTGAGAATATTAACCAAAATAATGACAATTGTTTAAATAAGGACAACATCGATATTTTAATTAAAAAAATCGAAAAAACCATTGGTTCAGTAAAGTCAGTCCAAAAGTTAATAAAATCAGACATAAAATTTCTGAAAATTGTTGATATTCAGAAAATTAAAAATGAAGAAGAATATTTTACTCCTTGGGTATATGATATAACTATTGAACCAAATCATAATTTTGTTAGCCACGGTGTCATATTGCACAATACGGTCAGTATAGCAAAAGCAGGAATAATAGCTACGTTAAATTCAAGGACGTCAATTCTAGCTGCAGCCAACCCATTTCAAGGTAGATATGACCCATATAAAACAGTTGCGGAGAATATTAAGAAATTACCGCCGACTATTTTATCGAGATTTGATTTAATATTTTTAATTAGGGACCAACCAAGTCCTACAAATGATGAACGAATGGCAAATTTTATATTAAGTTCTGAAGAAACACCCCAAGAACCACCAATTGATCATGAACTTTTAAAAAATTATATCTATTATGCTAAGAAAAATTGTAAACCTCGAATAACCAAAGAAGCAATAGAAGTAATTAAACAGTTTTATTTACAAACTCGAATTGCGGGCGCAGATCCAGAGACACCAATTCCGATTACAGCTCGATATTTAGAGGCATTAATACGACTTGCTGAAGCAAGAGCTAAAGTTTTATTACATGAAGAAGTAACTGCTGAAGATGCTCAATCAGTGATCCAATTAATGACTTATTCTTTAGGACAGGTTGGGATTGACCAGGAGACTGGTGTCTCAGATATCGATGCAATAGAAACGGGTATCACTACTACTCATAGAAGACGTTTAGACCAAATTAATCAATTAATTCGAGAATTAACAGAAAGAAAAGGTGGTCAAGCTGTTTCGATTGAAGAGATTAAAGAAGCTGCCAGTAGGCTTAGAATTTCGGAAGAACAAGTCGAATCAGAATTAAATACTCTTAGAATGCATGGCGTACTTTATCAACCAAAAGAAGGTTATTACAAAATTATTGAAGATTAGCAATGTTCCAATTCCGTTCCATATTATTCATTTATATATAAAATTTTAGCTTAAATATCTTCCCTCATTGCCTCGTAAACTTTTAAACTTACCAAAATCGACTAAAAATCGATCATTTAAGAAAAATAAAAAAATTAAAAAGTTTAATATAACTCAATAAATTATAATAATTAAATTATTAATCAACATAACACTCATAAATGATTGTTAAAATATGTTTTATGAATTTCATAATTTGGTGTTTCATAAATGATGGATGTAAAAGCGTTCGATAAAATTCTCGCGAGAATTATAAAGAGCGAACCGGGTATCAAAAAAGTTATCTTAGCAGATAGGACGGGATTAACAATAGCTCATGTTTCTAAATTTTCCTATTATCCCGTGGACGTTGATGGGATCGGAGCTATTGCTTCAGCCGTATTTTGTGCTAGTGAAGAACAGGGTAGGTCATTGGATATTGGAAATTTAAATATAGTAACCTCTGAATTCGATGATGGCAAAATTTTCGCAGCATCATGTGGGTCAGGCGTTTTATGTTTAATCAGTGATAAAGACGTAAACATTGGGATGATTAGATTAGTAATGAAATCCGCTTCATCTGAACTAGAGAAAGTATTGAGCGAATTCTTAGGCGAACAACCACCATTTGAAAGTGGAGCTCTAAGTGATGAAGAAGAAGATTTAAAATCAGCCTTGGGCGATTTGGATAATATTTAATCTCTTTTTTTTATCAGAGTAGTCCATAGTAACATATACTGATTTTAATTTATTTTCTTTTATCTTGATTGCTTCCGTCCATTTACTGGTATGAAATTAAGATGAGACCATTTAATAGAGTAGGAGTGGCAGGCACATTTTCTCAGTTCCATATTGGACATGAAAAATTACTTAAAACAGCGTTTGATTTGGGAGAAAAAGTTGTTATTGCAATTACTATTGACGACATGATAAAAAATAAAAAATACTCAAATAAGATCCCTGTTTTTAAAATTAGAAAGAATAACTTGATCTCTTATTTGAAAAAAAATAATTTATATGAAAGAGCAATTATTACCACTCTTAAAGATAATTTTGGCACCGCAATTACCGATAAAGACCAAGATGCTATTGTCGTAAGTACTGATACTTATCAAGGAGCTTTAAAAATTAATGAAATTAGGACTAAAAAAGGACTTGTCCCGTTAGTAATTATTGTTATCCCTCTTTTATACTCAAAAGACAAAATACCAATATCCTCAACAAGAATAAGAGCTGGAGAAATAGATAGGAAAGGTAATATTATAAAAAAATCGTCCAATTAAATATTTTTCAATTTATTTCGGATTTGAAATAATCTTTTTAAATTCCTTTTCATTCATTTGGATAATGTTTTGTATTAACATTTTACCCGTTGAACATTTCTCACAAACGCCAAACTTTTTATATACATAATCTCCTTCCTTGAACAACCGAAATTTATGGAAGTCGCATTTTGGACTTGAACATTTAATTTCTGATATCATAACAAATTCTGGCTTAACAACACCTTTTGCCGCTAGAGATTGTAGAAGTACGCTTATAAATAGCCCACTCATTCCTAAAATTATTAGGTTTAAATCCATAGGGTTTGAAATAAACCCAATATACATTATAATAACAAAAACAATCATTAGGAATAATCCTAATGCTTTTAAAATTCTTGATGATAATTTAACATTTTTCTCTTCAGACAAGAACCTACACCCTAACTTAATCGCCTATACCGCAACAATTTCCAATTCCAGCAATTATAATATTGTCGTTCTCTAAAGTTCGTTCTTTTATTCCTTGGATCAATAATTTTACGGCTTTATCGGCACCATCAGCAATCTCTTTTTTCATTGGACCATAAGCATCCTCAATTGATTCTTTTATTACATACCCGTCCATTGGTAATTTGTTTTTTACTCCAGCTGCTTCTTCTATTTTGTATTTTTCTACTCCAAAACCACCAATTACCGCACCTACACCTTCAATTACCGCACCTGTTTTCTCTCCTTCTAATTTCAACCCAGCATCCACCATAAATAACCTTGAAATATTTTTTTTCTCATTTAATAGTTTTTTAATTGCTTCACCCGGCTTTCCTACTGTTGCACCTGGCCCCTTTGCTCTTATAATAAATGCATTTCTGCCCTCAATGTTTAATTCATAAAGATTTATTTCTTTTGTATAGTCTTCAATTTTCTTAACGGGATTACCTTCAGAGCCATAATTTTGGACCAATTTAGTTACTACTAAAGGCCCTACGCTATCACCAATAGGCTTACCTTCTATAAAGGCATTTAAAGCATTTTCTACTGCTTTAGCTTGTTGCATTATTAATGACAACTGCATCTGAATCTGCATAATCACCATTAGGCTTTTTGACTTTTTACCTAAAATATAATAATGCCTTACAGTTTTAAAAATTTGATGGAGCCCAAGTGCAGCTTCTAATGCATTCTCAATATTTGCCGCATATACCTCATTAGCTTCTGGCGCCATCTGTTTTACTTGCTCTTCCCAACGATTTTTTCTGACATCTAATACATGCTCTAACCTTTGAATAACTCCTGCGGGGTCTAAATCTACCGGTGTAACTGTGAAAAATTCCAGAAAAGAATTTACTGCTGCTTTTGGATCTTTTTTTGGTTTCCCTATTTCCTTTATTTTTTCTACAAGTAAATCCCTAGCTTTTAATGTCATTGATTTTAATTCTTCTACAGCATTCTTTATCGATTGCAACCAAAAAAGACTCTGTAATTTTTGTCCATATAATGAAAATATTATTATAACTAAAAGAAAAATAGCATTATATACCATTGTCCATATATTATCGGTTCCAAATGTCATTATTACTTTACTCCAATTATTTTAACCAATTGATTTTTAGTATTTATTTCATAAGTTTTTAAAAATTAATTCTTTTTTTCATATAATCTATTTTATTTAAATTTTTTTACTTTTTTATTCATTAATATTTTTTGGTGAAATTTAAATTTTATCTAATTATTTTCCAATTTCTATTGAAACTTCCTAATATTTATAGCCTTTATCTATCTTTTAAAAATTCTTTAACCCCGAATAATCTTAATTTATTTTTATTTATGGAGTTTTCCAAATCCCATTAATTATTTTTATTAATACTTCTAAAATTAATATATTTTTCCAATTAATTTCTTTTACCATTTATTTTTTTTATTTTATTTGTCTTAAAAATGTACATTTGATCATAAAAATTTAATTTTCACTTGAAATTTGCATAATTCATTTTTATATAGAAAAACTTTAAATTTCATTATTTATGGTAATTTATAATCTTAATTTAATTTATAACTTAAAATTTAAGCTATACACCTTTAAAATCGTTTTATTTCCTGTTTGAGGAAATATAATGCAAAAGAAGTAATAAGACGCCGAATTAAGCCTTCACGCGGTCCTAACTGTACTATACTACGAGAGTGTATGGGAACTTAGGATGGTTGTGACTTTAATCACGATCATAGGTGAAGGGAAACACCCGTTACCCATCCCGAACACGGAAGAGCCTTATCGCTTCTGCATAAATATATTTTCTCGACTCCCCTTGATTTCTAGTTTACCTTTTTTATACCATCTAAAACTATCTTTTATCTTAAAACCTTGGTTTATTTTTTAAAAAATTTGTTTTTTGTTCGTACTTTTTTTCCTTATTTATTTACATTTTTATGCCCTTTTTCTTTAGGATTCTTCATTATTATCAATTTTTTTGATCTGAATATATCCAAATTTTTCATATGACCGTAGTGTATAATAAATGTCCTGTGGGTTATAGTTCATTTTCTGGGCAATATTATATATCGAAATATTCCCATCAATTAATTTAAATAAAGTACGCCTTAAACTAGAAAAGTGTTTATTTCTTTCTAAATCAATATAGCATTTTGGAATTAAATTTTTATATATATTGCTCTTATTTGGGATTTCTTTTATAATCTCATCCTCATTTATTTTTTCATTTGTTATATTTTTTATATTGAATTTCTTTATTATTTCAAATAAATATTCTTTAAATTCATCGAAATTTATCGCTTGTAAGTTATGAAAATCACCTACATCATATAATTTGATAAATGTCTTGGAAACTATATTCAAAAAATCATAGGCTTGTTCGTCAGGGATGTCCTTTTCAATAGAAATTACAAATAGAAAACCATTTTTATTCAAAAAGGAAAATTTGATGTCATCTGTCAAATAACTCTTGGGCTCTCCGATCCCTATTTCATTTGCAAATACTACAATTGCACTTAAAAAGCCAGAAATTAAAACCGAATCTTTCTCTTCTTTTTCTATATTCAATTCTTTGTCATTAATATAATGCCAATGAAAAACTGGCACTCCGTCCTTTAAAATATAAAGGCTTCGTACATCAAAAAGAGTGTTTTCGTTCATATTATTGTATTTTAGAGACACACAATTAAAAAGTAAATATTATCTAAATAATATGTGGGAGCAAAATCATAAGTTGATTTCATTCATCATATCTTATAATTGATCAGTAGTATTCTTTAAAAATTTATCTCGATTGTCTTTCCAAAAACTTGGAAAAAATATCTTAAAAAATAATAAAATTATACCCGCTGTAATTCTGAAAGCTAGCGGTATTAATATATTTCCTATTTGTTTACAAGCTGATTGACTTAAATATCCAGATATCCCAAGTCTTTCCTTTTTAGGCCATCTATAAGGTTTTCCTTTTCCAAACCCATCTACATCATCAGAATCAAATAATGAAGATATCTCCGCATATCGGTTGAAATATAAGAGAATACTTTCCCATTTATCATTAAAAAAGATTTGTTCGTCCCCTCTTACCTTCCATATCCTTTTATGTTCATTCATCCAAAATCCAACATTAAATTCGTAAGAATCTGGGTCAAAATATGGTATGTGCGTATCGCAATGAATATGGGCTGGGACCCCTATATCTGTTAATAAATGTAATATCCGACCTAAAATTAGAAAAATTTCTGCTCTATGTGACGGGTCATTGTATTTTTCTCTATAATAAAATATATCATCTTCCCAATAAATTAACGCCCTAGAAAGTGCACTTTGATAAGGTATATTCTTTTTAGACAGCATTTGAAGAATTTTTTCTATAATAACATTTACCCCAGGCACCCACCAAAACGGCGTCTTAACATTTTTAACCGTAATTAACCCCACGTCCTTTTTAACTGATTTATATAATTCATAACACCAATAGTGGGTCAGACTTGGGACTGAAACACCAAAAATTGAACTCATTGGCCGGTCATCAACATAATATTTTTTAGCCCTATATGATTGGTCCTCTGCTCTCCCTCCTTCAATTATTAAATCAGATAATGACATCGTATCTAATTTCTTTATTATCCTCCAATTTTCGTGGTGGTCCAATGTTGCTATGGGCGGAATTTTATTCCCGTCTATTTTTTCAGATAAAAATTGCTGAATTTCTTCAGGTAATAATTTTATTGATTCTTCAATTATTATTTCATGTACTGGTGCCCCTGACATTCCAAAAATTTTTTTATAGTATTTTACCATCATTTTAATTCATTTAATCAAATATTCTTAAAAATTGATTTTTTTAAAGCTTATTATTATAAATATTTAAAATATTTATGAGTCTTTAATTAACCCTGGAAAATACCATTTTTGACCGGCTGCATAACTATGGTCTCTTTTAGCAATATTAGATTTTTCTAATGTTTTCAACACTCTTAAAACTCTCTCTTGCGCCCAATTTAATTTAAGCATAATTTCTTCTAAGGTAAGAACCCCATTTGATGACGCTAATGATAATATTATGTTTTGGTCTTTGTTAAACCCGGTCGGTAAAAATTCAACTATTTCTACCCCTGAGTTTAATCTTTTTAAGCCGGATATAAGCCCTTCTTTCTCTAATCTCTTTAATACTCTTTTGACTTCTCCTATTTTTACTTTTTTCAGCGGTGTCTGTGTCCTTAACAACATAATTAGTTCTGAGAGCAACATAAGCCCACCTGTCTTGTCCTTTCTACCTATCCCTAACTTTAATATAATGTTAGCCAAATTTGCTGGTGTGTTTTCTTTTTTTTCAGACATTGGACCAATTACTTCTATTTCAGAAATTTCAGGTAGACCCGCTTGTTTCCTCATTTCTCTATATTTATTTTGCATTTCCGCTGGCATTAACTTAATATCCGTACCATAATTTTTTTCAAACTCTTGTACCAATTTTCTTAGCGCTTGAATCCTTTCTCCTTCTCCTTTTAACTGCTCAATCTTCAATTTGTCGGCAAACTTCTTATATGCCTCGGTTTTCTCTTTATCTTCATCTTCTGTCATTGCTGATCGTCATTACTTTTTATAAAATTTGTTTGTCTCTATTCTATTACTTTTTAGTATTTATATTATTTATATTATTCCAATTCTTTTTTTAATCGGTATCCACTGGTCTATCACAACTTTTAACATTCACTTTCTTAATTTTCAAATTAAAATTATTACCACTTGCCCTCTTATTTGACCAAAAAATCCGATGGCTTTATATGTTCTGATTTCTCCCAAAAGTAATTGAAAAGTTTTTTCGTCCACCTTAAAAATTGTTCCGATTTACCGTATATACACTGATTATAATCTATTATTTCTCCCAATTTCAGAGAAATTAACGCCCCTCATGAGATAATTCAAAAAATAAATCATTTATTTTCATTGAATATCAACTGATCTCTTATCTTAATTAATTTTTAAATCTCAATAATTTCTACTATTTTATTATTTTTCTTTCTTTTCTTTTATTTCTGCTCTATCCGTCCTTATCTTTTGTTTGAAATGTTTGTTCCCGTCTTTATTACATTTTTTTTGTTTACCTACTTTCATTGCCCCTTCTTTCACTTTTATCTCGTATCATTAAGTTTTTAAAATCCTTTTCCTTAGTCTTTACTTGATTAATCACTCTTAAGTTCATGTTTATACTTCCCTCTTAAGGATGTTTTTATATGATTAATTTAGCTGAGTTCATCTCTAAACTTAAAAAAATTCTCCAAATAATTGAATTAAACCCCCAATCTATTATTAAATTTGGTTCCACTCACCTTAATGACCTTAAAAAATTCTCTATTAACAAATGTATCGTTTCCCCTGATTTTAATTATAATGCTATCTCTACTCTCATCGAAGAAAAAGCTGACCTGTTATTATTATTCCATACCTGGTCTCGCCCTAATATAATTGATGACCTCTACCAAAAATTAAAATTCCTTCGTGATAAAAAAGTCGTTATTCTAGAAATTCCTAAAGATTTTTTCTCTGTACCTTATGGTATCCATGAACGCATCGGCTCTATTCTTAACCTTGAAATGGTCAATGTCTTCCACTTTAACAACCAAGATTCAGGACGTATCTTTGAACCCCACCAAAATAACCTGAATTTTAATCAACTACTCGATATCATCCAGACTAAATTTAACCTCAAATATATTAACTACGTGTCCCCCTATAACAATATTAACTTCCCTGTCGATAAAATCTTGGTCTACCTTGAAGACCCCCCTACCGAAAATTTCATCGCTCAATGCTACTACCAAGATATCAATACCCTCATCTGCTCCTCTATTGACTTTTTTAAAGCCCGATTCGCAGAAGATTACAACATTAATATCTGCATTTTACCTTATAATTGGCTTAATATTATCCTTGAACAATTCGTAACTCATGACCTCCAAATTGAAATCCCTGAAATTAAATCCATTTTTGTCCCTTCTAATGAACCCATTAAATTTTTTAGCTCAAAATAGTTCCAGGTATCTCTTATTATGAAATGCTAAAAATAAACCCATTTTCTTATGTAAAGTTGGCAATGTGAAAATTGTTATATTACATAAGATCTAATCCTTTTTATAACAGATTTTCATTTTACTAGGTAATGATAGAAAGACCTTTTTCCATATCTAACTCTTTTTTTTATCTTCCTGACTTTATCTGATTTTTTTTCTAAATTAATTATTATTTTATGTCTAAAATAATACCAGGTCATCTTTATCGTAAAAAAAAATTAATCACTTATTATCTTATGTAAAGTCAATAATGAAAAGTTGATAATATTACACAAGATTACTTCCTATTTACGATTGATTTTTATTTTATTGCATTATAATTCGGAAGATTTGACTATTTATCTATCTTTTTTTACATTATGAATGCATTTTTTTCTTTATTTTTTCTTCAAATTTGGGTTTAGTTTTTTATTTTTTTATTTTTTCAAAAATGTTTCCAATGGAAATTAGGGAGTTTATTCTTTTTTTGCCTATGTTTTATTTGTCTAATAATTCCCTTACCCCTTAATTTCCTCTGGAGATTTCAAAAAATTATAATGCTTTATTTTTTTTTATATTAAAAAATTATATTTCAATAGGTAAATTAAATAAGTAATTTAAATATCAATTTGTCTAATAAGTTAAATATAATATTAAAATTATTTAGATAAAAGATACTTCAGGTTCAGTATAATACTTGGAGTGGAAATATAGGAGGGAACTACACAATATTTAATATATAAGTATGAGATTTATATATATTTAAAAATAGTTTATAAATAAACCATGGGTTTATAAACAATCTATGTAATATGTATATAAGGGTTTTTAAATACCGAATAATTTTTAAATGATTAATATCTTATGTAAAGTATTAATTTATTTATTATTATTTATTAATAAACTTTATAAGTGATAATTAGAAAATGTTATCAAAAACAGTATTAAGGGATGAGGACTTAATCAATTTATTGAATAAATTAAATGAAAAACTAGATGACTTAACTCAAAAACGGAAAAATTTAATGTTGCAAATTAAGGACAGCGAATCTGGTATTCTTATTTACGAATATGTAAAATGCGGAAAAAAAGGTTGCAGGTGTAATAATGGTGTATCATTACATGGCCCCTATTATTACCACTATTTTTGGAGTGATGGAAAACTAAGAAAAAAATATATCTGCCCTGTGAACAAAATAAACGATAATTTTAAAGATTTAATTGAGAAAATAGAAAATAACAAAAAAAATAAAGAAATTCAAAAACAAATTAAAATAATTGAAAACTTCATTTTAAGGATAAATCAAATGAAAGACCGGTTTAAAGATGAAATAATAGAAATTTTGAATTTTCTATGACCTTTAAAGAACCAAGTACAGTAAAATCAATTGATAGGTAAAACTCTATTTATTTCTCATATTTTCTTCTATTTCTTATCTTTATATTGAAATTTATAGTGTCCTGAAGTCTTAAAATTGAATCTTTTTATTGGCACTTTACGCTTTTTTAGCAGCAAAAATTTAGACAAAATTTCCATATAAGGACGAAATTTAAGGGAATTTCTAATTGTAAATGAGTTATGGAATATAAATAATATACCAATTTCAATATACGCAAAAAAGTAATGAATAATTAGAAAATATGCTAATATCTAAAAAATCACCTGAAACTTATTTAATTTCTTAATTAGGATATTGGAATGTAATGGGAGCATTAATTCGGAAACTTTTTATTAAAAAATTCTATCTAAATACTAACAATAAAAATTATAAAAATTAAGTCAAAAAATAAAAAATTTAGAAATAGAAAACAAAAAAGAAAAAACAGAAATTTAAATTAAAAAATAAATTAGAAGGTATAAGCTAATGGGCGGATTTAGGACTGTATTTGGCGGTTTTGTAGCTATATTTGCGGGCATTTTAGCGGTAGTAACTGGTTTAGTTTCTCCAAGTTTTGTTGGGGTCCCATCATCACACTATTTATTGGGATACTATTTTACAAGGTGGACTGAAGTAATTGGATATATGTCAACTTACTCACTATTTGCATATTGCTGGTTAGCAGGAATAATAATTTGGATAATAAGTTCAATTTTATTGACAATAGGAGCAATCATAGGTTTTTGGAAGGGCGGATATTCAGTATTAATAGGTGCAATCTTATTTCTTACATTTGATATATTTGTAAATGTAATGGCAATTTATAATGGGCTGCCTGTATATGCTTCAGGAGGAATAGTGCATTCAATATCTGTAGTAATATTTATAGCAGGGTTATTTGGCGGAATTTTACAGGCGTCAGCAGCGAGAGATTGAATTTAAGAAGATAGAATAAAATTCAATATTTATTTTTTTATTTAAGAAAATTTAGGCATAAATCTAAAAGAATTATGAAGTTTATTAAAGATTAAATTTTGGGATGATATTAAATTTTACAGGAAAAGAAAACAAATATTAAATTTTTTTAATAAAAGACATAAAAATTAATATCTTTCGTCTGGATCATTGATTTTAATACCCTTCTTTTTGCATTTTTTGATAATAGAATTTGCTTGAGTTCCTAACATATTTTTGGTAATCATTATTTCTTTAAGGTTTGGTAAATTGCATAACGATTCCGGGAGAGTATCTAATCTATTATATCTTAAATTTAGAGTTTGAAGTGATTTTAAATTACTAAAGGATTCTGGGAGTGTTGTTAATTCTGCTTCATCAATTGAAATACCATAGTTGGTCAATTTGGAGGCAATAAATTGAGTGATAGGGGCGACTGCGGGGCCAATAAATACACCTGTAGCAATATCGGCGACTGCAGGGAGTACTTTTTTGCCAACTTTGGACAGAAATCTGCCAAATCTTTTAATTTTCCCGGGTTTTTTGGGAATACTTTCCCCAATCTCGCTTTCCATGGATTTAGCACCCTAATTTATATAGATACCTAAATACGTAAAGTTTAAATAAATGAGAGGAGATATCTTGCTGGGATAAATAGATATCAATTAGCACCAGACATAATATGTCTCAATGTTAATCGAGTTTTTTCAAAATGTCTTGTATTTTAACAATATATAAATAATTTTATTTCATTTTCAGTGAGATAAAATTAAGGAAGATTTTACAAATATTAGTAAAAATAAGTGAGGTATAGAAGGGACATTGAGCAAGATGTTGCGAAAAATAATAAAAAAATAAAATAATAGGTCTAAATAGGTAATTAAGGGCATTTATAGCTATAATGAAAAGAAATCCTGAGTTATTTTTATAAAGATAAATTGAGCAGATGAGAAAATAGATTTTAGATTTCATATTAATTTTTACATTAAAAAATCTTTAAATAGCGAGATAAATGAGTAGGGCACCATATAAATGGTTAAAAAAATAAGAATATTGAATAGATATAATAAAAAAGTAGCCAAAAAGGCTATAGAATAGTCAAAAATAATTTGTTAGAAAATAAAAAAATGAAAAAAGATTAATGGAGATATATATGGCACGATTTACTGTAGCGACAAATTGGGATCCAGAACTTATTGAGAAAATAATAAAATATCCGGTTAGAGACTTGTATGGTAGTGCGCCAAATACGCCGATAGGTGGAGGTAGGCCGTCATTTTTATTACCCGAGGTTTCAGAGGAGGAAATTACTGAATACATAAAGGAAGTACACAAAAATAGGATGAAATTTGCTTATTTATTAAATGCGCCATGTTTAGGAAATATAGAATATGACAAGGGGTATTATAGAAAGATAATAGAGTATCTCGAGTGGATAGTTAATATAGGATCAGATTATGTAATAGTGACGATACCATTTTTGATACAAATAATACATGAGCAATTTCCAGAATTAAAAATAAGGGTATCGACAATTGCAACGGTGAATTCGGTCAATCGGGCAAAATTTTATGCTGAGTTAGGAGCATCAGAGATAACACCGGATGCTATGATAAATAGGGATTTTAAGACTTTAGAGAAGATGCAAAAAGCGCTTAGAAAATACAATTGTGAGTTAAATTTACTATTAACGGATGGGTGTTTATTTCAGTGTCCATTTCGGCTTTATCATTATAACCTTATGGGGCATTCTTCGCAAACTGACCACCCAATGAAAGGTAAGTATATAGATACGTGTATATTAAATTGTAGTATTATAAAATATTCAGATCCAGTGGAGTTAATAAAATGTAGGTGGATAAGGCCTGAAGATTTGGTGCATTATGAGAGAATAGGGATAAAAAATTTTAAGATAGCAGGGCGTAGAATGCCAACGAATTGGATAATTAGGTCAGTTAATGCGTATTCAAATCGGGAGTATAAAGGAAATTTAATTGATATTATACAGGCTATTTCTATTTCAGCGGAAGGGACATATCAGAAGGATCCAATTGAAGGGATGAGGAAATGCTTGGATTTAGAACAAAAATCAAAAATTATAATTGATAATACAAAGTTAGATGGGTTTATTGAATTTTTCAAGAATCAGAACTGTAATGCGATGTGTGATGAATGTGATTATTGTTCTAAATGGGCGCAGAAAGCAATAATAAGAGATGAAGAGAGAGTTAAATCATATGTAGCAATATTAAAAACATATCTAAAAGACTTAACCACAGGACGAGAGTTTGGGATTGAACCGAAAGAGGAAATTAAAAAAAGTGAGAAATCTGAAGGGATGAGATGGGAACCAAGGATAAAAGAAATATTCGACAAGATTATATTAGAAACGCCGGAGCATTTTAGGCAAATTGCAAAAATAGCTATTGGGACAATGGCAGAACAGAAGGCAAAGTCAAGAAATTCGGATATTGTAGAGGGTATAGATATGGTAGGAGCATTTTTAGAAGGTACCCCTGAATCCTTTAAAAATGACATGAAAAATTCATTAAAAAAATATGGATTTAAAGTTAAATAGTAAAAAATGGGAAATAATAAGGAAACCATCAAATATTTCAAAAATTTCTATGGTTAATTTGGGTATTCATTATAAATTTATTAAAAAGTTTTTATTATCAATTAGAAATCGGACAAATGGAACAAGATGGATTAAATATCATAAAAAATGACGTTTTTTTCTTTTTTTGAAGTTATTATAGAAAATTGTTTGATAAAAGTAGAAGAGATTTTTTAACATCTGGATACTTTTTTTTCACTGGAAATTAACTTTAAATTTTTATTTAGCGATAAGAGAATTTTTGGGGTTTGTAAAGGAGATAAAAAAAGGGGGAAATTGGGGAAGATAATGGTAAGAAGGTCGATGTTGGTTAGTATTAAACTAAATAGAAAGGAGGTGAAAAAAAGAAAGAGTTGAAAAAATTAAAAGAAAAGAATCTGTGACAAAAAAAGTATTGGAATTTACAAAAGCATTCAATATCATATAAAGAGGAAATAAATAGAAGTAATATAATAGAAGTATAAGAGGTTTAAAAAATGAAAATAAGAACTTTATTTCATCGAATGGTTATTTAAATCAAAAAATTAAATAGGATTTGTGAAAGTACTTTTATATAAAAATTGGTAAATTATAATATAAAATATAATATAAAATAAAGGAATAATATGTAAAGTGAGAAGAATGAAAATTAAAAATTTAAAGGTTTTAATATTTGCATTTACAATCTTACTTATGTTATCGACCTATTCAATACTATATTTCAATGATCAATCTTTAATGAGTGCTGGAGTGTCCAATAATAATCCAAATGATAGTCACAGTTATAAAGATGGGAAAATTAAGTTATCAACGTTAGAAGACAATAATTTATATTTAAAGGAATATAATACAACGTGGGGCGGTTGGTCTATCGATAATGGTTATGGAGTGGTGGTGGACGGTGAGAACAACGTGTATATTAGTGGAGAGACTTATAGTTTTGGAGCGGGCAGTGATGACGCGTTTCTGGTAAAGTATGATCCAAGTGGACTTCGGTTATGGAACGTGACGTGGGGCGGTGCGTCTAGCGATTATGGTTATGATGTGGCGGTGGACGGGGAGAACAACGTGTATATTAATGGATATACGGCGGGTGGTGGAGGTGATGCATTATTGGCGAAATATAATCCAAACGGTGTCCAGTTGTGGAACTTAACTTGGGGCGGTTCGGCTAAAGATGATGGTTGTGGTGTAGCAGTGGACGGGGATAATAACGTGTATATTAATGGAGAAACTTATAGTTTTGGAGCAGGCAATAATGACGCGTTTCTGGTTATGTATAGTAAATTAGATTCTTTTTCAATTTATACTCCAATTGGGTGGTCTAAAAATCAGACTCCAACAGTCGTCGCAAAATTTTGTCTTGAAAAAGATGGTATCAATATCTCCTCGGTTCAATACGCTTATTCGACAACTGGTTCAGTGAGTCCTAACAATTGGGCTCAAGTAGATGGCGTCTATGAAGACCCACTGTGTACTAACTTGGCAGAAAATGGAGATACTGGGTGGCTATATGCAAAAGTAAATGCGGTGCCTTTTGGGCAAGACTCTGACGTATTTAATACTATAAGATTTAGAGCAAAAAATCTTAACGGTAACTTGGGTATTCAAGGTAATACTTCAATTATTAAGATAGATACAACGAGTCCGTCTATTTCGTTCAATATAACGAATGGCAATTATTACAATTCTCCGCCCACGGTCCAGGTAAATTTTACGGATTCTTTTTCACTAGACGACGCTTATTATAAAATAGATTCATATACACCATCAGGTTTTAATACGACTGGCTGGACTGCAATATTCACAGACAATCCAGGAAATAAAGTTACCACAAACTTTAAGGTATCGAGTTCTATTTGGAATTCATTGACCGAAGGATTACACGTAATATATTTCAAAGCCTGGGACGATTTAAATAATATAAATAATGGGTCAGCTCCGTCATGGAATTTTTATAAAGATATATCCATAGGAAAGATAACGGACGTAAAGGTAAATCAAGTTGTTTCGTATATGAATTCGTTCGTAATAAGTTGGACTAACCCAAATGATTTATCAGGGATAATAGGAGTGTATTATAAGGTAGATTCTCCACCAAGTTCAAATAAAGACGGTACCTACGTTGCAGGAGTAAATATCAGTCAAATTATAGTTAATATGCTCGATAGCGGAAATCATACTATATACATTTGGCTGGTCGACTCGGCGGGAAACGTTAATTATACAAATTATGTAAAAGTAGATTTACAATCAGCATCATTACAAACAATATCAACGACGTGGATATATATTTTAATTATTGTAATATCAGCGGCTGCAGTAGGATTGGTATTATATTTTAAATATGGAAAAAAGAAAAAGTAAGTAAGAATTAGAGAAAAAAGAATAAACCAAAATAAAGTTGAATAAAATAAACAAAAAGTTAAGGACGTCAATATTTAATCATTTATATAAATATACATTTAATATGTATTTTTTTTATTTTTTAAATAAAAACTTGAGTTAATTAGCTTAATCATTGAATTAAAAAATTAAATTTTTCACATTAAAGACAAATCTTCCAAATTTTCAAATTTTTTTAAATTCTTATCTCTAATTAATATATAAATAAATTTGTATCCTTTTAGAAAAATGAAATTAAAAAAGATTTCTTAACGTTTATTTTCTTTTCCAATTTTTTTAGAGTGTTGTCAACATCTTCTAAGGAATGATAATACCACATCTTTGTTAAATCTGAAAATTTTAGCCCTAATTTTATAAATCCATGATAATAATGCTTGAAATATTCTAATGTATTCTTATATTGCTTTAACAATACTTGAACTCATTGGATTAATATCAACAGCGGGGTTGCTCCTATTTTTTTATAAACTCCAATATCTCTAAAGAATAATATTTAATGGCTAATTTAACATGTCCTATCTTTAATTCATATCTATCAGCTATTTTTTTTTTAACAAAATTACAACAAAAAAAAGGTTAACAAATTTAAATAAGAGGGGGTGTGTAATTTTATTGATGGAAAATAAAAAATAAATTCATTTCATTAAAACTCTATTGAAATTATAAATTAAATAAAAAATTAAATAAAAAATAACAAATAGGAAAAGAAATAAATAATTATAAAGATAATTCCGGATTTTCTATCAACTTTACCTCTGATCACGAGCAAAAAAATGACCAAAGAAGATGCAATTAAAGTAAAAATAATGGTAGTGGAAGCGAGGTCAGCTGATACAGATTGTGGGAAAAAGAATTGGCCTATACTAATTGACAGGCTGGCGTCAATAATACAGCTTCCGAAAATGTCTCCTATTAATAATTTATATTCTTTTTTACGAATTGCGGTAATATCGACAGATAATTCAGGAAGCGAGGTCCCAATAGCAGCGATATAGAATGAGATATTATATTCGTAGATATTAAGAACGGATGACAATTCGATAATTGAATTAATGATAATATAAGACCCTCCACCAACACCTATAAAGCCTAAAATAGCGATAAATAAGTGAAATTTTTTGGATTTTTTGTCTTTATATTTAATTTCGATTGTTTCTTTTTTAATGTCGTCCAAAGTTCCTTTACTTGAAAACAATTTGGTAATAAGCATGTAGATGGGTGTACTTAAAATTAAGAATAAGGCATCAAGTCTGGTAAAAAAGCCTTTTTCAACTACAGCATATACAAGAAAAAGAGCAAGGATAACGCAGCTACCTATAATTAAGATTTCTTTTTTATCGATCTTAAAAAATCGGCGACCAATGATAGGGATTAAACCAAAAACAAGGGTTAGTTGAGCTAGTACAGACCCAATAGAATCTCCTGCATCGATATCTCCATGACCTAACGCACATGAAATGATTGAGTTAAGAATTTCGGGCATATTGGTCCCGATACCTACAAAAACTATACCAACTATCAATGAAGATATTCCTAAAGCACTAGAAAGTTTTATTGAATGCACCACGGCTAAATTGCTTGATAGTATTATTAAAAAAATCCCTATAATAAGAAAAATAACACCGTTAAAAATTAAGTATGTCATAATTAAAACCTGAATAAAATAAATTTGAAAAAAATATAATAATTTTACTAAAGAAATTATAGATAAACAAATTTCAATTAATTTTCTAAAATTTAGAGAAAATAAGTTTCTAAAAAAAATATTACATAGAGCATATTTGAGATGTTTTTATTAAAAACTTATATCAAGGACGAAATGACGTAGAATTGAGTGGATATTTCATTTTATTTCCATGAACTTTTACCCAATTTTATTTATTTCTCCTATGAATATTAGTATCGAGATATTTTTTCTCGAGTATAGATTTAATTTCATCTAAATTAGATAAATCCTTATTAATTTTATGTCCACCCTCATTTTTTACGATATTAAGTATATGAGAATTTGGATTGTCCCAATTTTCAGGTTCAAGATAAAATATTGGTTTATCTGCTTCTTTAGCAAACTTTAGCTGCCATTTTGTACCAGATTTATAATTACCTTCGATGAAAATAGTACCAAGAGAAAGTTTAGCGGATAATCTATTGCGAATTTGTAATGATAATTTATTTACCTGCTTCCAGATTAATCTTTGAGAGACCAATGCACCATTATTTACAATATATTTTACAAATTTTTTATGTTCAGGAGGATAAATATTCTCAATACCTGAAGCTAAAATAGCTATATATCTACCATTTACATCGGCAGTCCCTTTAAAAGCTTCAATATCAATACCCCTAGCGAATCCATTGATTAAGGTAAAATTATTAGAAGACAAATATCGAGCAATTTTGCGAGTCTTTTGAAGAGCAATAGGGGTCGGAGTTCTACTTCCACATATAGAATATGACTTTAAATCTAAATCCAAAATACTACCTTTTATAAAAATTAAATCCCTATTATTAACACTTAAATTTTTAAATATTTTTGGAATTTTATTATCATAAGCTTTGTATATTTTTATATCATTCAATTCACAAAAATTCACCATGTCTTCAATTCTTTTATAATTTTCGTTGCAATATTCTAAAGTAAATAATTTTTCTATTTTTTCATAATTTTTAAAATAGTTTTTCTTTGTTGAAAGATATTTAACAATTTTATCTCGTTCAAAATCTTTAAAATGGGAAATTGTAATTTTCGGATCTTTAAATAATTTAATAATACCTGGTTTAGATAACTTTAAGGCTCTTAAAAGATATATATAATCAATCAAATGTCTTTTCTCAACAAAAAGATCGTAATCGTTTTTCATAATATTCGCTTTTTTATTAAATTTTAATAAATTTAAACTAATTTCTCTTTACATATTCCTTGATTATTATAAACATACTTTAAGAATTCTGATTCTTATTGGTCTAATCACAAGTTTATTATAAAAGGTCAGAATACTTAATTTTAAATAGGTATCAGTCATATATTTCAAAAAATTATCGATAAAATGGCCCAGTTCCTTTTAAAATTATTTAAAAATAGTAGAATTGGTTTGAAAAACATATTATTAATGCTTAATTGCAGTAGTCCGTCTGGACATACTTTATTTAAATAAATAATAGTACATATTTATAATTTTGCGTGGAAAAGGTAGGTATGGGCATCTAAAAGGAGCAGTAATATTGTTTTTAAAAATGAAACTCTTAGTAGAATTGGCGGGACAATTTTTTATGTTATATTAATCATAGACCAGGACAAAAATGTATTGATGTAAGGTTTGATAAAATCATGAACTTTAATATTACAGGAGAGTCCAAAAATGTAAAAATAAAAAAAATGTAACTACGCCATAGAAAATTCAATTAAATCAATCCAATTAAGAATAATAATTATTATATTAGTGAAATACTGGAAATTATTTTCATAGTATTTGAAAATAAATAAATGACATCTAATATTGTTAAATAAAAATTTAGTACACTCAAAATGTTGCTCAATTTTGGTGGTAATAGAGCAGAGTCTTTTTAGAAATTAATTTTAAACTTTTATTTAACAAGGTGAGAATTTCTGGAATTGGTAAAGAAAATACTTAAAAAGGCAATGAATTGCTCCATAATTTTTATAAGATCTTCTTATTTTATGTTTAAATCTACGATTACTTATAAAGAATTTAATTTATACCGTTTTATTTGAAAATTACCATTTTATATTAGCGGTGGATTGTAGAACCCTGAAAAAATTAAAACACAAAAAGATTTTATATGGGGGATCGTTTCAGATGTTTATATTAGGGATTTTATTAAAGAGGATATGCGGGGGAATTTAGTGGTTATTAAATTTTGTTTAGAATATTTTTTAGGATTAAATATAGATAATAAAGAGTTTTTATCAAGTGAAATGATTATGGGCTAAGTATATCTATAGTCCTTGGGCATAGGACAGCTTCTTGGACATTAGGGAGTCTCAGGATCATCATAACGAGTCTATCGATGCCCATACCGAAGCCTGAGTGAGGTGGTATTCCACCGACTTTAAACATTTCAAGGTACCAGCCAAGTGAATCGGGATTAATGCCGGCTTTTTTAGCTCGCTCGATCAAGACATTTGGGTCAGTGCACCTACGTCCTCCAGAGCTCAATTCGAGTCCATTTTTACCTGGGAACAAGAGGTCAAGTTTATAGGAAAGAGAGGGGTCTTTTTCATGAGGTCCGTAATAAAAGGCGATGCAACTAAGAGGAAATTCAGTAATAAAGAATGGTGAGTCAAATTTAGACCTGACGATTGCTTCGGCTTCAGCAGATAGGTCAGAATTTAGGTCTACTTTAATTCCATGTTCGAGGGCGATTTTTGCTGCTTCATGGAAAGTGATCCTTGGGAATGGTTTTTTGGGGATATTCAAGTCAATATTATACAATTTTAATTCATTGGGGCACGATTTTTTGACGTATTTAAAGATAGAAATTAGGAGGTCTTCTTGAATGTCCATCAGGTCTTGTTCATTAGCGAAGGCGACTTCGACATCAATTCCCCAGGATTCAGCCAGGTGTCTTCTGGTCCGGGACTTTTCTGCTCTGAAGAATGGTGCAATTTCAAAGACTTTTTCAAAACCCAGGATAGCGAGTTGTTTATAGAATTGAGGACTTTGAGCGAGATAAACTTCTTTTCCGAAATAGTAGACGGGGAATAAAGTAGTACCGCCTTCAGCGCCGACCGAAATAATTTTTGGGGTATGGATTTCAGTGAAATCATTGGATTTAAAATATTCACGGGCCCCTTCGATGACAGCGCCCCTGACTTTAAAAATAGCGTGGACTTTAAGTCTTCTAATATCGAGATATCGGTATTTTAGGCGGGTATCGAAATTAGCTGGAGTTTTATCATCGACGCTAAATGGTAAGGGACTAACTGCAGGCGCGATAATATTGACGGACTCAAGTAAAATTTCAACGCCATTTGGAGCTTTTTCATTGTGAGAAATAGTCCCAATGATTTCGACGACGAATTCATTTTTTATTTTTTTAATTAATTCAATATCATCTCTTTTTTTAGGGTTGATAATAACGATTTGGACGATACCTTTAGCATCGCGGAGTTGCCAGAAAATGATTTTGCCAAGTTCTCGGATAGTATGTATCCATCCAAGCAATTTTACTGTTGAACCATCTTTAAAATTAATGGCTTCATTTGTATATATTCTTTCCTTCATAAAAGGCACCTAATTCATTAAAGAAAAAAATTACTAAATATAAAAAGAAATATTTTCAAAAATTTTTCTAATAAAAAAATAAAACATGATTTTTAGTTAATTTGCATATATAAATAGTATTGGGATAATATTTAGATAGTAGATAATTTGGAGATTTAAAAATGAAATAACGATATTAATAATTAAATTAAGTTAAAATATTTAAAAAAATTGAAAATAAAATATTCATTAAAAAATTAAATTTTGTTGGGAAAAAAGTCTTATAATATTAACGGAAACATTTAAATAAGAAATATTTCATAAAATTATCTAA
>SUPR01000002.1 GCA_005191425.1 Candidatus Helarchaeota ASGARD archaeon Hel_GB_B | reverse complement strand
TTGGACCATAATAAGTCAAAAGTAGTGTTAAACTCAAAATTTAGGACGATATTATCCGTTTTTTCAATAAAATTATCAATAGATGCGTTAATTATTTCAGATAAATAGTCATAAAATTCTATATTTTTAGGTTTTAGCCAGTGTCCATTATAATAATTAGAACAATTTTTGCATATTTTAATATCAGATATTTTCTTTTTCTTTTTAATTAATGGATATGCTTTAATATAGCAATTTTTACAACGATTTTTTAAAAGATTTACATTTAAACTTCCGCAATCGATACAAAATTTAATTCCTTTACTTGAAATTTTGGTCACCTTCTAAGGAAAAATAGGGCGCGTTTAAAAACTAATTAATTAACATTTAATACTTTGGGCATGAGGTACATCGCCAATCCAGATTATTGCGTTCTTATGAATAATTTTTAGGTCAAGAGCTTTTTGAATAATATTTTTACCAATTAGATTTGTCATTGTTGCGGATAATAAACTTTCAATGCATTCCTTATCATCGACATGAATTTTATGATCACCGTAAAATGCGGAGGAAATTTTAATTTTTTTGATACCATCTCTTATCGTTTTATTTAATAATTCATAATCGCAAATGGCTACTAATATATCATCCTTACTTTTAGTAATTTTGAGAGATACAAACATTAGAATATCAACTTTAAATTATTGATTTGATCGATTCTTTAGCACCGCAAGCATCGCATTGAATAAATGAAAATTTACCTTCTTTAATGAGCCTGGTGTCAGGTCTTTTACAGACAGGGCAAATAACATATTTTTCAGTATATCTTTTAATAAGGGAATTTAATAAAAATTCACTAAATCTGCCCACGAATATAGCCCTTCCGCCTTGTAAGTTTCCTCTGGTAGCTAGTTCTCTATTTAAATATTTTAATAAATGGTTTGGATCCCGATTTAACAGGTCAGTGATCTCTTTAAAATTTTGAATTATTGTACGGTTTCCTTCCGAATATATATCTACCTTTTTAAGAGTAAATCTTTCGAATTCAAATACTTTTTTAGGGATCATAGAACGAGCCCTTTTTAGATAACTTTTATATTCATCAAGATCAGTCATAATATCACATTTTTATGTTGCTTTAATTTTTCCAGTTGTATGTTCAACAATTTTTCCTTTATTAATCAATTCTTTTAAACTTTCGTCAATATCAAATTTTGAATTGCTGAGTATTTTATACAGTTCATCTCTTGATATGCCTTCAGAATCTTCCGATGATTTAATGATGTTTAGAATTTTGTTTTCTAACAAGTTATTTGCATCGCCTATTTCATCATTAATAATTTTTTCTTTATTTGATTTTACTGATTTTTTTTCAATTTTATGATTGTGCTCTTCACTCATTAATGGATAAATCTTTTTTAATTGTATTATTTCAAGCTCTCTTAATAACTCCCAGTTTGGGTCTTCAATTTTTGTAATGAATTCAGGCGAGAGATAAATTTCATCTTGATATTTTCTTAATATAGAGACAGTATCAACAATATCGCCAATGTTAATATCATATAACATTTTGACATTCTCTTTCCATACTTTAAGACGAATGGTTCCAGTGCCATCATCTAATACCAAAAATCCATATGCGCTGCGGTCAGTATTCGATGTAGATAGGTCAAGGTTTTCACCGCCTTCAAATTCTCGTTTTTCAATGACAGTAGCCATAATCCTTACTCGTTTAATTTTTAAATTATAATTACTAAAATATTGTCCGAAATCGCCATTAATTAGTTGACTTTTATTGATATCTTCAATATTGAATTTATAGGCTGTTGCTCTTTTCTGATATTTCTGCTCATCTGTTTCCATATTAACCAAACTTAGACATTTCAAGTAAAGCAATTTATATATTATTTAATTTAAAATAAGAATTAATAAAATATTAAAATAATTGTAATTTAAATTATTACTTAATAAAAAAAATTTATTTTTGATGATTGAATTAAAATATAATAATGAAAAAAAGATGACTCAAGAAATAACATATCGACCTATTAGTGTCAGACAACTGATGACAGACATGAAAAATACCATTGAACTGATGATCGACCTTGCATATAGTGCAATATTGTTTAAAAATGAGGAGATAGGGAAAGAAGTTTATAAGTTAGAAGAAAAAATTAATACATTGACTTATCATGTTATGATGAACGCTATGCTAGCGGGTAGAGATATTGATTCTGCAAAAAAATTGGTGCCTATTATTACAATAGCTCATGCAATTAATAAAATTGCAGATTCTGCTGCTGATATTGCCGGAATAGTAGTTCAAAAAATGGGATTTAATGAAATATTGACAGATATTATTTGTCATTCTTCCGAGCCAATCTCGCGAATAGTAGTATCTAGAAAGTCGAAATATAATAACCAAACAATCGGTAAAATTAAAGTACGCTCTGAAACAGGGGCAGATATAATTGCAATAAGACGGGGTGATGAATGGATTTACGACCCAAATAAAGATACTAAGATAAAAGCAGAGGATATTCTATTAGTAAGAGGGACGATCCCATGTATTCATATGGTCAATTTATTATTAGGAGATGGTACATCTACTGAACTTCAAGAATGTCAAAAAGTTGAAAGAAAATTAAATATTAGTAAGGAAAATGAATCACCAATAAATAAACTTCTTGATGAAGTAGAATCAATGTTATTTCAACTAAAAAATAAATCAGAAATAATGGTCGGATTATCTTTTTATTCAATTCTATATAATAGCGAAGAAGTAGCACAAGATGTCATAGAAATGGAGGAAATTATTGACGAACTACACCTTGATTTTGAGAAACAGATATTAAAACTCGCTAAATTAATTGATAATCCATTAAATTTACTTGGAATGCTCCGAATTGGGATCTGTACTGAAACAATTTCAGATGCAACTGCACAAATCGCAGAAATTGTCCTAAGAAAATTAGAATTACACCCAATTGTAAATTTCGTCTTGTCAGAAGCCGATGAAACGATTATTAGAATCCAAGTTGAAGAAAATTCAGAACTGGAAGACTATTCTATTGGAAATAAGAAATTACAGATAGAAACAGGTATGCAAATAATAGCACTGAAAAGAGATGGTGATTGGATTTATTCACCGAATAAGAATTTAAAAATTGAGAAAAATGATATTCTAATTGCTATAGGACCGCTAGAAGGTAAAAAGATTTTGGAAAATATGGCAGTTGCACATTAAAATTAGATTTATTGATAAAAATCTTGGTCTATAGTAAATTTAAATTCAAGTACCCTCTTCAAAACCATGTATATAATTATATTGTTCGTCAGTTAATTTATCGATCTCAATATTCATTGATTTTAATTTTAAAAAACCAACTTCGTTGTCTATCTCTTCAGGAACGGGGATTATCCCTGGTTTTAATTGCCCTTTATTTTTTATGATGTATTCAGATATCAATGATTGTAAAGCGAATGACATGTCCATAATTTCACTGGGATGCCCCTCAGCCAGAACTAAATTTGCTAAACGACCTTGTGCTAATAAGTATATCTTTTTTCCAGAGGGAAATGTCAATTCTTCGACATCTTTTCTGACAGTTTTTATACTCACAGCATATTCTTTTAATTCATTTGTCGGAATTTCGACATCAAAATGACCTAAATTTGCTAAAATTACTCCATCTTTTAAATTCTCAAAATCCGATTTTTTAATGACATTTTTACATCCAGTTGCTGTGAATATCATATCAGCGTTTTTAATTGCTTCAGAAATAGGAGCTACATTATAGCCAGCAAATTTAGCCTTTAAAGCTTTTATCGGGTCGACTTCTGTTATTGTTACATTAGACCCTAAACCTCTTGCTCTTAAAGCCATTCCGCTTGAACAATGCCCATACCCCGCAACTACGACATTTTTACCTGCAAATAAAACATGCATCCCATAAATTGCAGATATAATTCCTTGTCCAGTCCCTAATTCATTATCAAATTGATTTTTACATTTAGCATTATTTACTGGAATTAATGGAACTTTTAAAAGCCCACGTTCCTCCATAGCAATAAAACGTTTAACTCCAGTTGTTGTTTCTTCTTGGGCACCATAAATTGATTGAATTAAGTCAGGATATTCTTTATGGGCAGTTACTATTAAGTCAGCACCATCATCGATTAATATATTGGGTTTTAGATCTAAACAACTCCTAATATTTTCATAGAACTCTTCATTAGTATTTCCATGCCATGCAAAGACATTTATTCCTTCTTTTACTAATGCAGCAGCCACATCATCTTGAGTTGATAAGGGGTTTGAACCACATAATGCTACTTCGGCGCCCGCCGCTTTTAAAGTTCTAGCTAATACCCCGGTTTCTTTCGTAATATGTAAACACCCGGCTATTAGAATATTTTTCAATGGCTTTTCTTTCTCAAACCGCTCTCGAATAATTTTACCTGTAACAGGCATCTTCCTTTCGGCAATATATAATGCATCGAACCCTTCTTCTGCCAAACTTTCATCTTTTATTTTAAATTTTACCATTTTAATACACTAAATTTTTATTGGATATTTGTAGAGATTATTTCTTAAATGTTCTTGAATTAAATTTAATGATGTGCATTTATAATTTTTATTTTATTCATTAATTAAATCCGATTTTGGGAAATAGAACATTAATTTCTTGAATGACTATTATAAATGGATGTTATAAATGGATGTTCTTTTTATTAAAATTTAATTGAGTTAATCTGTAATCTATAACGACATATTGTTAAATTATAAAATTAAGATGTGGAGTAATTTATTTATTTATTTTTTAACTTCATTGAATTATTAAATACTTTTTGAAGTAATATTTATAGATTTTGGATTTTTTGATAGTAAAATAGATTTTTTTATATTGAATTTTATTTTTATTATCAAAAAATAATCAATTAAATTATAATAAGTAAAGTTTAAGGCCCATAGAATCAATGGACTCGAAAAATTATATAAATAGTAAAATAGGAGAAAAACCATAAAAAATAAAAAGATTTAATTGGCTGAAATTTTATCGGTTAATTCAAAATTATTGCTTAAATTATTAAAAACAAGAAGTGATACAAATGTCAAAAAATAAGGATGAACTAATTACTATTGAAGATTTTGCAAAGATTAAAATGAGAATAGGTAAAATTATTGAAGTTGAGCAAATACAAAATTCAGATAAATTGTATAAATTAATTATAGATATTAAAGATAAAAAAATTCAATGCGTTGCTGGTCTAAAAGATTATTATACAATGGAACAATTAAAAGGTCGTTTAGTACCAGTAGTGGTAAATTTGAAACCGGCTAAATTACGGGGTGTGGTATCAGAAGGAATGATTTTGGCAGCTCAATACAAAGATAATGTAAAGATTTTAGTACCTGAGGATGATATCGAAATTGGTGCTAAAATTAGATGATGATTGCGCTAAAAAACTGTTTTTTAAAAACAATTCAGAGAAAGGGATATTAATTTAAAATAAAACATGTAATTAATTACAAAAAGAAAATTAAACAGAATTTAAAATTATAGTCTTTTTTATAATACATTAACTTGTTCCCTTAGAATTTAGAAGGTTATTTCACTAAAGCTATAAAAATTTGACTTGAAAACAAATAATTTATTTTAATTTTTTAAAATTAAAAAAAAATAGTATTAATTAAAAAAACTACTTTTAAAATTCTTCGTGTCGAACCACAGCACCGCCAATTGCGCCAGCTACAATTACAATAACTAATGGAAGGATTGCATTCATCAAAAATGGAACAAGATTTATACTTATTAAAATCGTTGCGCCGCCAATTATTGGTATAATAATCCAAGCAAATAAAAGATTATAAACAAACCATGCAATCCATAAGCCCAATGCTATGAGTAAACCTTTTGTAGCTTTAGACATAATAGCGCCAACGAAAAACCCAGCACACATCCAAACAACTGCTTTCCACGTATTGATAAGGATAAACGATGCTATACCTACTCCAGGTGTTAATGCTTCAATCAATCCGGGTGGATTGACAGCCCATGCAGACATAAGTGGTATACCAAGCCCTTCATTTGAAAGTAAAAGTGTTCCAGTCATATCGAAATTAATAACTTGGCCAATCAATTGAAATATTTGGTTAAAATCATAGGTAAAGATCGCGGATTCCCAAGCTGTTATATAGGGAAGTCCACCACTAATTATCAACATAAGAACCCCTAGAATGGGAATTATTAAAATTCCGAACAGAATAGCCAGAAAACCTCTAAGAAATCCCATATCGTTCACATTCTCCATAAAACATTAAACTATTATTTTAGGTATCATATAAATTTAGAATTCTAATTTAACTCAATATGATGAGTTAAAATTAATATCTAACTTTGATTTTATATATTTAAATATTTATATTTTTTTAAATGATATTAAATAATTACTATTTGTATTTTTAAACTTTGAGAATAAAAATATTTGGAATCAGCTATTAGAAATTAACTTTTTGTTTAATAATTTCGAATTCAAATTCTATTTTTAATAAAAGTTATTAATCTATTTTTTTAATTCAATGGAACCAAGAAATTAAAAGATTGAAAATAATATAAACGCTAAAACAATAAGTTTAGATTATTTAATTTATGTTTGAGATAAATGAAGGTATAATTGATTTATTTTAATTTAAATATACATTCTATGTTTTTCACTTGAACCTTCATCATTTTCTCCTTGTAAGAATATTTCCTCGATTTCTGCTTCAATTCTTTCTGCATCTTTTAACAATGACTCAATATCTATCTGTAGTCCATCAATAAAACTTCCCAATGTTTTTATAGCTTCAGCACTTGCTCTTGGATCTGGACGCTCACGATTTGAATATGGAAGTATAGCAATTGCAGCAAAGTTCTGAATTTCAAAATATGACAGAAATAACGCAAGAGGTCCAGTAACAAACAGACCTTTTTCTAGCAAGGTAATATTATCATGGTCTTTTATTAAATCAGTAGCAGCTGAAGTTGGCACGATCCTGCAATTATTATCGCCATCTTTTTTAAATTTAGAGTCAAGTCCTCCAATTAAAAATGCTTGTTTAAAATTATTTTCAATTGCCCAATTGGAAATATTTCTGGCGATAATTCGTTGTTCAGCTCGATAGGGTTGAAATCGTGGTAAAAAAATTACGTTTTTTTCGTACATATATAATTCAAATGGTAGTATTAAGCGATTATTTTCAAGCGAAACTAACGCAGGGAGCATTTCAGTTTCTATAAATCCGATTCTTTCGCATTTTAATGACTCTACTATGTGTCTGACCGTTATAAATCCACATGCACCTATTCCATGGAACCCTGTAATTAAATTAAAACCAGAAAAATCATATTCTCTTTTTAAAATTATATTTAGTTCTAAATCTACTGGTTCATCCATCGTTGTTCCTTCATTTAATTTATTTGATTATGTAATAAACAATCAATATTCATTAACCATAAATTTTATCATTAAATAGTTTTGTTATAGATATAAAAATTTAAATAATTTTAAAATTTAATGACTAAGTTTTATGATTTATTAATTCATAAAAATTCAAATTTTAAATCAAAAAATAAAATAGATGGAATGAGATTATTTGAAACTGAAATTTATAGGTGGATGTAAACAAATAGGCGGACAAGCAATAGAATTAGAAAGTAAAAATAGGGTATATTTGTTCGATTATGGGATATTAATGGACAAAAAGCCAACTTTACCGCCATTAGATTTTGATGTAAAAAATTTAGACATAATATTTTTGAGTCATGCTCATTTAGATCATTCTGGAGGATTGCCATTATTTTTTAGTGGGTCAAAAAGCCCAATTCTAATAATGACACCTACGACAAGAGTTCTATCGAAAATCTTAATTGATGATATGTTAAGATTATCAGAATATTATCTACCATTTATGCGCAATGAATTAATGGACATGATAAATAAAACATCTTTATTTTCCTATAATCAAACTTTATGGCACCATTTGAAGGGAATTGAATTTTTAATTATAGATGCAGGTCATATTCCAGGGAGTGCATCATTTATATGTAAAATAAATGGTAAAAGAATATTATATACAGGCGATGTTAATCATAGGACCACTCGATTACTAAATGGGATGAGCAACAATTTTCCTAAAATAGATTATGTAATTATGGAGTCGACATATGGAAATTCAGACCATCCACCTAGAGTAGAAGTAGAAAAGGATTTTGTTAGCGCAATTGAGAATATAGTTGTATCAAAAAACGGCACTGTTCTTGTACCCGCTTTTGGAGTAGGTAGGTCGCAGGAAATAATGTGTATTTTGCACCATTATAATGTGAAATTTCCAGTATATGTAGATGGGATGGCTCGGAGTGTAAGTAGAGCATTATTAAATCATCTAGAAATATTGAGAGACGAAGAATTATATAGAAATGCTGTTGAAAATTCATATTTTATTTCTGTTGGAAAAAACAAGCATTTAGAGCGCCAAAATGCAGTTTCAAATCCAGGGGTTATAATAGCACCTTCGGGAATGTTAAAAGGCGGGACCGCAATTTTTTATTCTGAAGAGCTTATAAACAATCCAGATAATGCAATCTATTTGGTTTCATTTCAATTACCAGATACTCTTGGGCGACAGATTTTAGAAACACAAATTTGGAAGGACGGAAAAACCAAAATTAAAGCAGAAATAAAACATTTTCCGCTTTCGTCCCATAGTGGAAAATCGGAATTACTCTCATTTGTAGATTATATACATAATAAATCCAATGGAAATACTACGTTTTTTATAGTGCATGGCGATGAAGATAATACAGATGGTCTTTATTCAGCTATGGAAGAGAAAGGTATATCGACTTTTGTACCTAATTTAGGCGAAGAATTTCAAATTTTGTGAATAATTTATTGTAATTTAAAAATATTTCACCATTTTTATATCAAAATAAAAAATCATATTTATTAAATTATACTAAATAATGATAAAAGGAAATTTTTTTATCAAATAGAAATTAATTCAATTCAACATTAAATTTAAAAAAGATAAAAATTAGCATATTTATCAATAAATATAATAAGGAGACCACTTTTGATTTCTGAAATCGTAGTAAAAACTCGAAAAAGGTTAGTTCCGTTAATTATAACAATGTTTATAGCAATTGGTTTTTCTATTGTTGGCTTAATTTCAGGTTTTTTCGATTTTAATGCAGCGTTCATCCCTGAGAACCAAGGAAACTTGAACCCTTTAATAGGGGTGATTAATGCAATGATTTTGATAATAATTGCTAGTTTTGGTGGGTTTATAATTTATTTACTTTTGAAATATAAAAAGGAGAAATTTTTAAAACATTTTTTCTTCATAAGTTTTGTTTTCATTAGTGGACTGATATTATTTCTTTTTGGATTAAGTATATTGTATATCTTTTCAATTTCAGATTTATTATCATTTTTTATAGTCATTATTGTAAGTTTTTTATCAGGAGTTGCCTTGACTTTAGCGATTTTTCATGATAAATTTTCTAAAAATGTTAAAATTAAAAATGCAAGTCTATTAATTTATGGGGGGTTAATAGGTTCTTTTTTAGGCCTCATTTTACCAAACTGGACCAGTTTTTTACTATTAATAGGACTTGCAATTTACGATATTATTGCTGTTTTTAAAGGTCCTATCAAGAAAATTATTGAGCTTAATGAAAAAAAGAATAGTTTTGCATTTGAAATGAGTTATTCTATGCAAGATTATGAAATAGGACTTGGTGATTTAACTTTTTATTCTATGTTAACTTGTTCTGCACTAAAAATTGGGTTTGAAACACCCTTTATTAGTCAATATGGAATTATAGCAATTTTTTTACCATGTATTGCAAGCGTAATAGGAATTTTAATAGGAGCAATCATTACATTCAAATTATTAGAAAAAAGAGAGATATTACCAGGACTACCACTTTCAATTGGGATTGGCATAGGCTTTTTTGGTATAGTATTTCTAATATTTTGGTTATTATAATTCGATAATTTTACAAGGGATCTTTTTTAAAAGTTCTTCAGAAGATTTAGGATTCGTAATATAAGTATATAAATATTTTGTACCTCTAACTTTTATTTTTACCTTATCGCCAACTCTAATAACTTTGCATTCTGTCGAATCTTTTGCAATTTTTAATAATTTATTTTCATCTTTTATTTCTACTGGAATTGTTATTCACCTCTTGGAGTATTATGGGCCGGGTGGGAATTGAACCCACGATTTTCGCCGCGTGAGGGCGATATCATACCGATTTCCAATAATATTGCCGATATATTGCTTCTAGATCACCGGCCCTATAAAACTTTTTATAATTTTGACGTATCAATCAATTTTAATAGTATATTTTATTTTAAAAAACAAATTCTTAAATTTTTTTATTTCAAACTATTAAATTCTAGAAAATCATTACTAAAAATTACCTATTTTTATAGATTTTATAATTTATTCAATTAAAATTAAAAACATTTGATCATAGATCCTTAAAAATGTAGCAGATACATAATAGTTTTAATATATTTAATAGATTTTTATATTTTAAAATTTATTTTTCAAAAAATATCATATTTTAGAACAAACTTTTTTACAATATATCATTTTAATTCCAAGATTATCTAAAAAAGAACTTTTTTGATTTGTAATAGATTATTTTATATGTTATTATTGACCAAATTGATTATATTTCTAATTGTATTTATTAAAATTAATTGGTTTTGAAATAACAATGAAAAACATAAATGGAAAAAAACTTTAAAAATGAGAATGAGTATAGCTATTATTGATTGAAAATCTCAAAATGAATTTAAAAAATCAATTCCAATATTAAAATATAACAAATAGTAATCTATTCTAAAATAATATTAAAAAGGAGTTTTTTTGGTTTTATTTTGAATGGACTTAATGAATTTTTATTTATAAAAATTTGAAAAATCGTGAAATAAATTTAATTTAAATTATTTAGACAACATTATGTCTTTAAAAAAGTTTTAAATGTATAAAAAAGTAAATATTAAAATTATTAAAATTTTAAACATATTATAGATCAAAAAAAATTAAAATAAAGGGTGGCAGTGATCACATGAGCGAGGAAATCGAAAATATTAATTCACTCGAAGATATTGTAAAAAAAATCGCAAATGATATGAGAAAATTATTATCAAACCCAATACAAATCGGGATTATTGATAATAATAATAATTTGAAGTATATTGATCCAGTTCTTGAAGAAAAATATGCTGATTTTATAAAATCATTTGCCGCAGGAAATTTTAGCGTCCTAGATGTTGGAGAACATAGCTTACCTCTTTCAGGTGTAAATATCGGATTTTTTAAACTTTCAGAAAAAGCTATGATAGTCCTTTATTCAGAAAGTGGCCCAGTAGGTCAATTACTGGCATTTAAAGGCCGCATGCACAAATATTCAGATTATATTGACAAATTTATTGATATGAAATTAGAAAAAGGAAAATCTAAACAAGTTGAGAAGACAGCATATAGAGTACCTATTAAATTGGATGGAATTGAAAGAAAGAAATTTTCTATGATTGAAGCAAAAGTAATTCATTTAATTGATGGTAAAAATACAATAGAAGATATTTGTGAAAAAACAAATCTTCCAAGATTAAAAGTCGATGAAATAATTAAAAAATATCAGAAAAAAGGTTGGATAAAATTAAAAAGAATTATTGTAATGGAGGGAGAACAAGCTAAAAAAGAACCAAAAAAAGAGGAGGTTGTTAAAAAAGAAGCTCCTAAAATTACTCATGCTGAATTAAAAGTTTCAGAAAAAGAGATACCAAAGACACCTGAAGCCCCAAGCCCTGTTGTACCACCAATAACTATAAAACAGCCTACAATGGATGAAATATATGATGATATAAACAATTTATTAAAAAATACAGATCCAATTTCGCCTTTTATTCCGCCATCTGCTACAAATCAAGTTCCTTTGTCTAATCCCCCACCTTTAGTGCAACCTACCACATCAATTACACCAGAAACAGAACAATCACATAAATCAAATATTACATCAATTCTTGAAGAAATTCCAAGCGCACCAAAAGCAGCCCCTATCCCCGAAGAAATTCCAAGCGCACCAAAAGCAGCCCCTATCCCCGAAGAAATTTCTAAGCAAGAAGTCTTGGATATACCGATGAAACCAGCGAGTGGATCAGATGTTGAAGTGATGGTAGCTGAAGAAGTAAATGAAGAATTATTTAATGATTTAATGAATATTATGAATGAGACTGAACCGATTGAACAATCAGAAGTAGTAGAGCAGCCGGAGAAATTTGAAGCTGCAAAAGCAAGTGATTTAATGGGTATTGAAACACAAGAAAAAGCCGAGCCAATTGTTACAAAATCGCCAGAAATGCCAATAGCCATGCCAATTACTGAAGAAAAAGAAATTCCAAAAGCAGAAGTACAAGAACAAGTAAATGAAACAATAAAGCCATTAGATGAAACACTATCAAAATTAACAGATGTTCTAGCTAAAACTGAAGAAAAACAACAAGCTGTGTCAACAGATTCGCAAAAAGAGCAAGAAGAGTTAAAATCTATTGACGAGCAAAAAACAATTGAAGAATCTAGCCTAGATGATTATTTAAAAATTAAAGAAATTGAAAAAACTGAATTGGAAGAAAAGCCAACTAAACCAACTATAATTGGTGCTAAGGCTATTTGTCCACATTGTAAAAGTGTGGTTTTTATGATGGAGAAAATTTGTCCTGAATGTAAAAAGCCTTTAAAAGTTTGTCCACATTGTAAGGCGCCTATAACCTTATTTGCACGAATTTGTCCGGAATGTGGCTCAATTTTATAATTTTTTAAGATTTAAGAAGCAGATAATAACTCTTTTAAAATTAATAATAAAAAGTCCTTGACTAAAAAATTATTTCGATTTTTCCCTCTTTTTGTATCTTAGTTGTTTAGATTTACATCTTCTACATTTTTTAGCACTAACTGGATTTCTTGCATAGCATTTTCGACAAATTTTTACAAATAGAAGGCTTTTAACTGCTATTTGCTTTTTAATAGGATCTGAAATTGGCATAATTGTCCACACGATTTAAGTTTTTATTAAATTAAAATTAATTATTGAGGTTGAATCTATTAAATAAAGTTATTTAAATTTTATTACTTTAAACCAATTAATAATTTTTAATATAATTTGAAAATGTATCAATTCTAAACATTTTAATTATAGATTAAAAATATTTGGCTTTTAAGATTTCCTTTATTTGTTTGGCAATTTTTTTACCAATTCCTTTTACATTCATTAATGCTTCAATAGGAGCATTAAAAATTTCTTCTAGACTACCAAAATAATTTAATAAATCTTGGGCGCGTTTACTGTCAATATCGGGGAATCCTGCGAGAATAAATTCTTGTATTCTTTTTATATTATATGAGAGAGGGGTTTTATCAGGTCTAATGAGCGGTTTTTTACCTTTAATCTGTTCTTTTTTAGCTAATTTATATAACCATTCAGCTGTTTCTTCGGGAGATTTTGTAAAAATAACTGGTACATAGAAATCAAGCATAACAGAAACAATAGCGCCTTGTAACGCTTCTTTTCGGATTCTAGAAAATTCATAAATAATTTCGCCTTCAATAACTAGGAATGTCTTTAAATATACGCTTTTTAAAGATTTTAATTCTTTGAATAATCGTGAATCTATGATTGAATTGATGAGGTCATTTACCGTTTTTCTTTCAATAGCAACTTTGTCAGATAGAATATAATCGCCAATATCTAATTTTTCAATTTTTATATCAGCGCCCATTTTTGAAAGATGCTTCAAGATAGAGGAAGAAGATTCGCGTGAATCAACAATTATCTGAATTTTAATATCTTGTTTTTCATTATTTTTTTTCTTATTTTTTATAATAAAATCAGAGATTGAGGTTTGAGTATGACTTTTTGCTTGTGCATCTAATTTTTGAGAAATTTCGATCAAATCATCAAGTAATGATTTCATTTTTTTCTTTTTACTATAAGAGACCCAATAATAACTTTCATCACGAGTATTTTTTGCAGTTAAAATGATTACTTTACCTGGTTTTTTTCTTCCTGTTCTACCGCGGCGCTGAATATCTCTAATAGCGCTAGGAACGGTGTCATAAAATATGATCATATCACATTCAGCAATATCTAATCCTTCCTCAGCTACAGATGTAGCTATTAAGGTATTATATATTCCAGATTTAAAGTTGTCCAAGATTATAATTTGGTCTTTTTGAGAGAGCCCTTTATCACCAGTTTTAGTTTGTTGGCCTACAAATCTCGCAGCTTTAATTATAGGATTATCTTGAAATATTTTTTCTAATGTTTTAGTGGTAACTCTGAAATGGCAAAAGATAATCACGCGGGATTCAGGCTTTTTTCTAAATTGTTTTTCAAGTAAATCTTGAAGTATAGGGATTTTAGGATGTTCAACTCCTTTTTTTATTAGATTTTTAGAAATTTGATTAATTTTATTCATAAATGGTTGTGACATTAAATCCCTAATTGTTCTTGATGAATCTTTTTTTGAAGAGTCTTCATAAAGTTTATCTAAATATCTGGAGAGAGATGAAATTCCTTGGGTTTCAAGTAATTCAAGCATATATGAAAATCTAATAGCTATTGCTACTGTTCTTAAACTTTCAAAAAGTTCTTGTTTATTTTCATTAGCCTCTTGAATTTTACGAGGTAATGATTTTTGTAATTTAATTAAATCAGTTCTATTTATAGAGGAAATATTTATACTATTTATCAATGCATTTTTCTTTAGAATTAATAAACATTCTTTTAATTTAGTTTCTAGAATGTTCTTAATTTCGTTAAATTCCTTAGGCAGATCAATTCTTAGCCATTTTAATTCAATTGGTTGAATAAAAGGTTTAACATCAGGACTATCTTCAGTTCTAACTTCAATTTTTTTAATATGTAAATTTTCAATTATTTCAAGTATTTTTTCTTTAATTGAGCCAGGAGATGCGGTTATTGCTAAAATTTGGGGAAATTTAGCATTTGTTATGTATTTTTCGGCTATTAAAACATAAGCATAATTACCAATAGCTCGGTGCGCTTCATCGAAAACAATAAGAGAAACATTGGAAAGGTCAATTCTCGAATTAATAATATCATTTTGTAAAGTTTGAGGTGTAATAAAAAAAAACTGACCTGTTTTATATAAATTAACTCTTTTTTCAGGTGAAATTGCTCCAGTTATCAATACCATTTGGTCTTCATTAAAATTTGATAACTCTTTAAAAGTTTGATAATGTTGTTGAATCAATGGTTTAGTAGGGGCAAGAAAAATTATTTGAGAACCAGGATATTTATGTAACCTAACAATACATATTAAAATTGCAATAATAGTTTTTCCCAGTCCAGTAGGTAGGACTACAAGACTATTTTTGTTTGCACATGCCCCCATTATAGCTTCTTGATATGCTCTATATTCTATTTTGTCCTTCTTAAGTAATTTATGATTAAAATATTTTTTTGTTCTATTTTCCATTATCTATTATTTATAATAGTAAATATTTAAAATAATTTTATAATTAAAAATTGAATTTAATTACTAAATGAAATAAAAAATTAAAAGATTAAATTATGTCAACTTGACGAGAAAATTGATATTGTTTGTTTAGATAATTTATTACATTAGAAAATGATTCATTCATTTGTGATAAAATTGTTTCATAACTATCCTTTGATTTTTTAATACTTGAAATGAAATTGGATAAGATTTCAGTATTATCATTGTTTAAATTATAGATTTTTAGGAAGTTTTTTGTCGATATCTGAATAGATGCTAATTCATTCTTGAAATTTTTTAAATAATTGAACATTTTTATAATTTCTTTATTTTCATCAAGTTCATTTCCAAGTATATCTTCTAAAATGTTATTTAACTTTTCAAATGTTTTATTTTCGAGAACGTAGATCGCATCTTCTAGACCAGTCATTAGAAAAATCTTTTCATCTTTATTTTTATTTAAATCAACTATTCGCTCAATATATTCAATGATCGTTTTTGATTTTTTTTGAAAAATTTCTTTTATCTCTTGAATATCCTTAAGCCAATTTGAAATATCTCTTTCCAATTTAATACTTTTTCTTGAGCGCATTATAAAATACCATTTTTATTTAATGAAATTTTTTTCATTCAATTCGGAATAAGATTAAATAAATTAATAAAGTTTATCGAAAAAATGAAAATTTGTAAAGATATCAATAGATATTTTAATTTAAGTTGAAATTAAGGAAAAACATAAAGAAATTAAATGAAATTTTTTATTTTTTATAATTAATCTCGAAATTTCATAATGAAATAATTATTTAAAATATTTATTAAATGGAATACTTTATAATTTAAAAAATATATCTATTTAATAATAAAAATAATCTTAAATTTCTTTAGAATGTTTGGTAATTTCCCTTTAATTATTTCAATTTAGTTATAATTTGGTACCTTTTATTTTAATTAATCTGAAAATTTAATTGACATTAAAATTATTAAAAGATATTATAATGAAAAAAATTGAAATACTTTATTTTGAAATAATAATAAGAATTTAATTTTAATAAATAGTTATTATAATTCAAATTTAATTTAATTAATAATGAAATTAAAAATAGCTTCAAGTAATATGGAGAAAATAAATAATGCGAAAAATACCGATTTGTAAGGTATGTGCTAAGACAGGCGTACTATGTTCATCGTGTGAAACTAAATTAAGAAATGGAGAAGTAACACAATTAGAAATTGATTTATCCCGGACATTACTAGACCTTGAAAAGCAATTTCCTGCTTTGAAGAGGGTCAGCTTTTATAAAGCTATTGAAAAGGAAGACCTCGTAATCTTGATAGTAGGAAAAGGAGAAATAAATCACATTATAGGTAATTATGGAAAGACAAAAAAAATTTTACAAGAGAAATTTAATAAAAATTTTAGAGTAATAGAAAAATCAAAAAGTCCTAAAAAGATTCTTGAAGATTTAATAGCCCCGATCCCTGTTTTAGGAATTAATCAAATATATTTACCTACCGGAGAAATTGAAAATAAAGCAAGAGTATCGGAAAAAGATATTAATAGAATCCCTATTGATATTAATATCTTAGAGGACATTATATATTCATTAACTGGAACACATATTAGGATTGTTTCTGAATAATATCCAATATAATTTCAATTACTTTAGGTATTTTCTCTTTAATTTTTGGAGTTAATTCCATTGAAATTTTTGTATAGTCTAATGGTTCAATGCCAATTAAATAGATTTTTTTTGGTAATTTATTAACTTCTTTTGCTATTTTTAGAACAGAAGTTAATTCTAAATCATGCAAACTGGTTACTTTTACTTCCTTGAAAATTTTCAAATCATCTAATGTTATGTTATAAACATATCCTGGTTCTTTTCCACCAATTATTGAATCAATGAAGATAGCAATATCTTGATTTTCCAGGTAATATAAGATGTCAATACCCGCTGCACCACCATCAATAATTTCAATTGAACTATCAATTTTGCCGTTATCTTGTAGTTTTAGTAGTTGATTAGCTACATGAACTCCAAATCCATCATCAGTAAGGATGTGATTTCCAACTCCCATTATTAATATCTTTTTATTGCTCAATTTTGTTTCACTTCACTATAATAATGGCAATTTTCTAGTTATTGGGTCAATTAATTCATTTGGACAAGGACCAATTCCTAAAGCCGTAATACTTCCTGGAGGGATTTGTGTAAGACCTTTATCGCGAATTAATGCAAAAGGTAAATTTTTGTCATTAATCAAATTTTTTATTTCAAGAATTTCCTCTTCAGATTTGACTTTTAAAATTACTTTTTTTTGCCCCTCATCTAGCCATCGCTTTACCCATTTATTTTTGATTTTTTTAGTTTGTAGCATAGCAGAAACTGCAGCATGTGCGACTTGAGCTGCAATTTTTCCCTTTTTCATTGGCAAGTCAGTCCTAACGATTATTACTTGTTTAAATTTAAAAATTTCATTAACCATTTTGTTCATTATGACTTTTTTTATATGAGTATAATCATTAATAAGGAATATAAAATTCAAATTGTATGTTATTAATTTTTTTGAACACTAAAAAATAAGAAAGGTATAACGGATATCAATGAAAATTTTCAAAATTGACAAACAGATTGGATTAGAAGTATATTCTACAAAGGGAAAAGGAATTGGTGGAAATTTAAGAATAAAAAATTCTGATTTCAAGGTTTCTGAAATCGAAATTAATAATAAAAGGTTAGAATTTTTTAGAGGTCATAAGGATTATTCATATTTATTCGATAAGAAATTAGAATTTATTAGCTTTAATTTACAAAAATGTGGGTTGTCAACATTTGAAGCCATTAAAAGAATTTCGTTAAAAACGGGTATAGATATAAATAATTTTTATTATAATGGGTTGAAAGATAAACGGGGAATTTCAGTCCAAAAAATTTGTGTTAAATGCAATTCTTTACATTTATTGACAGATTTTCAAGACGATAATTTAATTTTATTTAATTTTAAAAAAGAAAAAGATTTTTGGGAGAATGAACACTGGGGGAATCATTTTGAAATAATTATAAGAAATGTTCATTTACCATGGAATAAATGCAAAAAAGTGATTTTCTCAATTCAAGGGCAGGTCAATAAAGATGGTCTATTAAATTATTTTGGATATCAACGTTTTGGCACAATAAGACAAATTTCACATTTAATTGGTAAAGAAATAATCATGAACAATTATGAAACAGCCTTAAAAAAATATTTGACAATAAGATCAAAATATGAAGATATTCAGACAGAGAAAATTAGAAAATCGATTAATAAAGACTGGCCGAATATAGATATAAAAATATTAAATTATTTGCCTCAAAAATTTGATTATGAAAAAGAAATTATTAAAAAAATAATAGAGACAAACCTTGATTATGAAAATATAATGTTGTCCGTATTTGGCAGAAATTTAATTGAATTGTTTGTCCATGCTTATCAAGGATATTTATTTAATAAAATGTTAAGTTCTAGGGTTAAGGATATTGGTAAAAAAATAGAAATTGGAGATAGTGTTATCATATTGGATAACTTAAAACTTCCAAGCAATAAAATCGTAATAGTTGATAATAGAAATCTTGACATATTGAATAATTTAATTAAAAAGAAAAAAGCCGTATTAGGAATTCCATTACTGGGAAAGAACTTACCATTTCTCAATATAATAATGAATAATAAATATGTTAAAAAAATTATACTAAGAGAGAAAGTTAAGATTGATGAGCTTTTATCATGGAGTAACTATGAAATAATAATTAAGGGGGTATATAGGCCATTTTTGGTATTTCCAAAAGCATTGAAATTTAAATTGTTAAATAATTCAGATAACAAAAATGATCTGATTAATATCTTAACAAGTTTTTCAATTCAAAAAGGAACATATGCAACTATTTTATTACGAGAATTTATGAAAACAGATCCACTAAATTATTAACAAAAATAGAAATTTTACATAAAATCCAAATAAAATAAAAGATGTGAATTAAAGAAAATTGAATTACCAATTTACTTTTTATTCTGATTCTTTTTCTGCTTTTTCTTCTTTTTCTGCTTTTTCTTCCTTTTCTGCTTTTTCTTTTTCTTTCTTAATTTTCATTGCTTTTCTTTTTAGTTCTTTTGCTTTAGCTGTAAATTGAGCTGCTAACTTTTTTTCACCTAAATCAACACTTTTTTCGGCAGCATCACGATAAAGTGTGGACGCTCGCAAATACTGCTTTTTTTCTTCTGCTTGATCTGCTCTAACCAGAATTTCTTTTCTTTCTTCTTCTAATTTTGCTCTTCGTTCTGCAAGTTCTTTTCTTTTTATCTCTTCTTCACGTTCTAAAACTGCGATAATTTCAGTTTCTTCGATCTCCCTAGATTTCTGATAATATTCTGTCGCTTTATCTTCTTCCCTGAGTTTCATAGATAAATCCCCTGCAATTTTATAAAGAGTAATAGCTTCTTTTGGTTTTCCAGCTCGTTCCGCTGCATCTGCTCTTGTCAATATTTTCATTCTTTTGGCTCTAAATTTTGCAAATGGAATAGGACTGGCATTTATTAAATATCCTGCGCTAATAAAAAATAAAAACGAAAAAGTTAAGCCAGTAATCCATAATCCATAAACAATATTCCATATCAAACCACTAATGCTATATGCATTAATAATTGTAGCCCCTGCGTCAGGGTCATTTCGAACCGCAAAATTTACTTGATTTATAAAAGATAAATATAAAATGTATAAAATAATTAATATGATAGAAATAAATCCAGTAATAAATCCGCTAATTCTTAGACCAGTTTTTCCTCTGAACCATGGAACAATAAATGCAATCAGACCACAGATTATAATACCAACTGAAATTAAATATGCAAAAGATAAATTATGGACAATATTATCACCAAGAACAAAGTTGTGAGAGTACTGGGTAGCCCATTCGATCCCACCAACATAGCCATTTGCTATTCCTGCGGGACCTAAAATTAAAACTAAAAATGAAAAGCATAAAGTCGGAATTGAAGCTATTCTCGCAATCCATACTCCGCGAAATTCTCTAAAATTTTTCAAGGCTTCGCTCATATTTTTTTTCGCCTCTCAGATTACTAATTAAATCATTATAAATTAAAATGATGTGAAAAATGTCCTTATTATTTCGTATCATAATTGACAATAAAATATTTATAAATTTCTCTTTTTATCATTTTTAAATTTAATTATAACTACAAATTTAATGGAGTAAAAGAAAAAGAACTTTTAAACACATAAATTATAATGATCGCTAAAATTTAAGATTGATAATTCAAGAAAAAATTTATTTAAAGGACATATTTAACCAAGAAAAAATATTTTTATACGAATAAATAATCAAATCAAATTTAGTAAGTAAAGGAATCTTAAAATAAATTATTTTAACTGGAGATAATTTAAATTTTATAATTTAATAATTTTTTATAATGAAATAGGTATAAATATATTTGGTAAAAAAAATGTCATGGATAGAAAAATACCGTCCAGATACATTAGAAAATATTATAGGACAAGAACATATAATAAATCAGATTAAAAAATATGTAAAAAGCGGAAATTTACCGAACTTGTTGTTATATGGTCCTCCGGGAATTTGAAATGTAGGTTATTTTCATCCTAAAGGAAAGACCTCAATAGTATCAAGTTTGGTGCATGACTTATATGGAACAACATATAAAGCGAATATTGAAGAGATTTTTGCTTCAGATAGTAAGAATTTCTACTATGAATACATGCCATATTGGGTAGAGGCTAGCAAAATAAGTCTAAAAAGACACGGCAAGTCTAAAAGTCCAAGTAGAATAGATATATTATTTACAATTATCAGAAACTATCCAAAAACTAAAACGTTAGATTCTGCTGACCACAAAATCTTGATCATCTATGAAGCGGATAAATTAGAAAGAATAATACAGCAGGCATTAAGGAGGACTATGGAAAAATATAGTAGGATATGTAGATTTATATTGGTGGCAAATTCAGTTTCAAATATAATAGACCCAATTAGGTCGAGATGTGTAAATTTAAAATTATTTCCATTAAGTCAAAAACAATTTTTAAGTAAAATTAAATATATATGCGAATCAGAGGAAATTAATATCACTGAAAATGCTTTAAAATTGATTTATTATTATTCTAATAATGATATGAATATTGCAATTAATATATTAGAAGCAGCAAGTTGTTATAAGAAAAAAATTACAGAAAATTTTATATATGAAATGATAAAGAAACTAGAAATTAAAGAAATTGGGGAATGTCTAAAATTAGCTATAAGTGGTAATATAGTTGATGCGCGGAATTTTTTAAGAAATCTATTTATTAAAAAAAGTTTATCAGGAAAAATGATATTAAAAGCTTTTAATAAATTTTTAATGGAATCAACTATTACAGAAGAATTAAAGAAGAAAATTTCTATAGAAATATCAAAATTCGATTCATATATTAGCGTTCCATCTAATAATGAATTACAACTTTCATTTTTCTTAACATATCTTGCTACTCTTGGAATTAAAGATTAAAAGGCGATAATTATAATGCTTGAAAAGGAATTATGGACAATAAAATATGCACCCAAAAAAGAATCAGATATAGTAGGAAATCCTAATGCTGTTAAGGTTATAAAAGAATTTTTAACAAAATGGTCAAGTAAAAACGAAATTAAAGCACTATTATTATTAGGACCTCCGGGATGTGGAAAGACCTCATCTACTAATGTATTAGCTAAGCTTAATAGGTTTGATGTTATTGAAATAAATGCTAGTGATGTTAGAAATAAAAAAAGCATTGAAGAAAAACTTATTCCAAGTCTGGCTACACGGACTATTAAAAAGGGAGTAAATAAATTATATTTAATAGATGAGGTTGATGGATTAAGTGGGAATCAAGATAGGGGGGGATTATCAGCCATGTTAAAGATGGTTAAATTATCGAAATTTCCAATTATTTTTACAGCTAACAATGTACATGACAAAAAGTTCAGGTCATTAAGAGATAAAAGAAGCGGGATAAAAATCGTAAAATTTCAAAAAATAAAAAATCCAACTATAGTAAAGGTACTTCAGAAAATTTGCATTGCCGAAAAAATACAAGCCGATCCAAAAGCGCTTACTGAAATTGCAATTAATGTAAATAATGATTTGCGGTCTGCAATAAATGACCTCCAAGCAGTTTGTGAAGGTAAGAAAAAATTAACATTGTCAGATGTAAGAAAGATTCAGCAAGTAAGAGATACTGAGAAAAATATATTTGAAGTTTTAAATATAATATTTAAAAATAAAGATATTCAAACATGTAATAGAGCAGTTTCAATGCTAGACATTGATTGGGGACTACTTTTACATTGGGTAAATGAAATTCTCCCATATCATAAAGTTTCCTCGCGAACGCTATTTAAGTCATATAAAGCATTATCAAAAGCTGATTTAATTTATAACGCAATTGCAAGCAATCCAGAGAAAATATCATGGTCAATGCTACCATATTTTATAGATATAATTTCTTCAGGCGTTTCACTACCAATTAAAAACGAGAATAAGTCCCATTTTGTTCAATATTTTAGGTATTCGCCCAGTAATTTCTTAAATAAAATGTATGCATCAAGATCAGGGGAATTAATGAACATTGTAAATAAAATTAGAAAGAAGTTAAAGAGTAGTCCTGAGGAAATTATCACAAAACATCTTCCATTTATTGCCTTAATTCTTAAGAAGAGATCTCCCCAAAGCGAATATTTAAAAAAATTTTATGAATTAGATAGAAGAGAGATAACTTTTATTAAAAATATAATTTAATTTTCAAATTATTAAAATAAATACATAGGTTAAATTAAGCTTACAAGTCCTATTTCTACTCTCTGGACGTCCTCTAATTTTTCAATTAATTCTACTGCAGAGTCAGGTCCACCCTCTTTATTCTCTGGCATAAATACAGTAAGTTTTAGGACTTTTAGCCCAAATGCAACTGGTTGAATATCATATTTGTAGATACCAATATCTTCGGGAAGGATTGTCCCAATCTTTTTCAATAATTCCTCTAAATCAGTGTCTATATCTTCGGGAAGGACTTTTAATTGTACCATTACTTTTTTACTCATCTAAAGATCCACCTACAAATTTGTATTTAATTTTAAAACAAGATTTAAGGCCCTATAAAATCACATTTTGCGCATCTATATGGTCTGGAAAATTTTCTACACATTTCACAACGCCAGATTATTATATCGCCACATTCTGGGCACACAAATTTAATAGCATCTTCATTAGGGCTTATTATTCTATTACAACAAGTGCAAATAGGTGTTTTGATTAGTTCTGATTCAGCCATTACATTAATACCTCAATTTTTGTTTTGATAAATCACATTATAATTTATAAATTTTAATGTTTTTATAGATGCTAAAAAATGTGTTTAAACAGACCAAAAATTAATGAAACAAGAAGAAGAGGCATTTTTTTTGAAAATATTACTCTTTTAATTACCTCTGATTGGAAATCCATATCACCATAGGATTCGATGATTTTGGTTATTTTATATTTATCAATAGTATCAAAAAGTTCATCAATAATTGGGTCAGGTATTGAATCAATTAACGTTCTGACCATGTTCATAGTAAAAAATTCGTTTCCATATTTTTTCCGCCATAATTTTTCATATTGATGCATCATTTTAGAAGAAAAATTGTCTTGCAATATGGACTGGGCTGCAATTTTAGCTGCTATTTTTGAGCATAATCCACCCATTATAACTCCGCCACCGGTAGTTGCTTTTACATGACCAGCAGAATCACCAATTAACATCATGTTATTAGAATGTGTTTTTTTAACTGGTCCACTAGTTATTATTCCACCGCCAATTACTTCGACTATATTTGCGTTTTTAATGCGCTCATTTATCCCGCGGTGTGTTTTTAAAAATTTTACAAGATAATTATATGGATTTCCATTATTTGATGCCGCTTCAATACGAGCAGAATTTTTAGATGTAGGTATAAGATAAGCAAAGAACCCTGGAGAAATGTTTCGGCCAAAATACAATTCTACTATTTCCTTATCATTAATTTTGATATTTTCCATCTCAATTTGAATGGCTGGAATTATTTTAGAAGGTGGTTGAAACCCACATTGACGAAGAATATTACCTTTTATTCCTTCGGCATCGAGGACAATTTTTGACGATATTTCAAATTTTTCGTTGTTTTTTGTTCCATGAATTTTTACATATTCATTTTCATGCGGGACAATTATTTTTGACACCTTATGGCCCAATTTTAGCTTAACACCACTTTTAATAGCCTGTTCTGCTAAATATTTGTCAAAAATTCTTCTATCGATAACATAAGCCATTGGTTTATCTACTTTAATACTAAAAGACTTATTACTTGGAGAATAGAACCGTGCACCATAAATAATATTTAAAATACATTCTTTTGGGGGGTTAATACCTAATTTTTTGAAGCCATCAATACTTATTAGACCGGCACACTGCATTGGCTCTCCTATATTAGAATGTTCCTCTAATATTAGGACACTTATTTTTTTGTTATACTTTTTAATTTCTCTAGCAGCTATACAACCTGAAGGTCCAGCTCCAATTATAATAATATCACATGAATTTTTATTCAATTTTATGTCTTTCTCACTTTTTCTATAAACTTTTTATATACGAATTATTACCAATAATCTAAACAAATATAATATTTATAAAATGTTTAGATTTTTATAATATAAAACATAATTATACTTGAATTTATTTAAGACAAATGATGGTTAAGGAGTCCAATGAAAAAAATGAATATTATCATCCGCGGAGAAATTTTGCATATAATTTTAAATGATAATCCTATAACTAAAATGTTATTTTCAAAAATTGAGGACAGAAACGAACATAACGTGGAAGTCCACCTTGATAAAAATGGGCATATAGTTAGTCTTATTATTACAGATGTAAAATTTGATGTGGTAAATATAAGAAATTTAATTGAATTAATTAAAGAAGATTTAGTGAGATGTGATAAAAATTTTCCATCTGATGAGTTAGAACCAATTATACATGAAATTGAAAAAGATAATAATATTAGGTTTAGGACTAATAAAATTTAAATGAACTCCTTAATTTCAATAAAAAAGAGCCAATTTTTTAAATTAATTAAAAATTTAAATATTAATAACAATATTGGGAATAAAAATGGAGAAATTTGAACTTCGAGTAGCAGAAGCTAAACAGAGAGATGTTGGAAGATCAATTGTTAGGATTGATGGAGATACAATGAAGCAATTAAATATAAGGACAGGTGATATTGTAGCAATAACAGGTAAAAGAACAACAGCTGCGATATCATGGCCAGCATTTCCTGAAGATAAAGGAAGAGGAATAATAAGGATGGACGGGCGATTGAGAAAAAATGCAGGTGTCAGTTTGGGGGAAAAAATAATAATAGAAAAAGCCAATGAAAAAACTGCTAGATCCGTGATCCTTGCCCCAACTTCTGTGAGAATTAGAGCTGATCCTTATGTCGAAAGCTTTGTTAAACGTAAATTACTTAATTATCCACTTACAAAAGGAGATACTATTTTAATTTCAATTGGTATTAGCCGTGAAGTACCATTTCAGATTGTATCAACTAGGCCTAGAGGAATTGTAGTTGTAAAAAACACAACTATCTTACATGTAAGTGATCGACCTATGGATGAAATGACTACAGGAATACCAATTATTACATATGAGGATATTGGCGGGTTAGACGATAAAATTCAGAGAATTCGTGAAATGGTCGAATTGCCGCTCAAACATCCAGAATTATTTAAGAGATTAGGTATAGATCCACCAAAAGGAGTTTTACTCCGTGGCCCGCCAGGCTGTGGTAAAACCTTACTCGTAAGAGCTGTTGCAAATGAATCAGAAGCTCATTTTATTCCCATTAATGGGCCCGAAATAATGAGTAAATTTTATGGTGAGTCTGAAAAACGATTGAGAAGTATATTTGATGAGGCTGAAAAAAATGCGCCTAGTATAATTTTTGTTGACGAACTTGATGCTATAGCCCCTAAGCGTGAAGAAGTGACAGGAGAAGTCGAGAGACGAGTCGTCGCTCAGTTGTTGGCGCTAATGGACGGGCTACGTACCAGAGGTAAAGTTGTCGTTATTGGAGCTACAAATAGACCAAATGCTCTTGACCCAGCTTTAAGACGGCCCGGACGGTTTGATAGAGAAATAGAAATTGGAGTTCCAGACAGAAATGGTAGATTAGAAATATTACAAATTCATACTAGAGGTATGCCTTTAAGAGAAGATGTCGATTTAAACGAAATGGCTGACCTGACTCATGGTTTTGTTGGCGCAGATTTAATGTCATTATGTAGAGAAGCAGCTATGAAAGCGCTCCGACGGTTTTTACCTGAAATAGACCTTGATGAGGAGGAAATACCTCCAGATATTTTAGAAAAAATTTTTGTAAATATGGAAGATTTTAGAAGTGCTCTAAAAGAAATTGCACCATCCGCAATTCGAGAAGTTTTAATTGAAGTCCCAAATGTTCATTGGAGAGATATAGGAGGACTTGAAGAGGTTAAACAAGAATTAATCGAAGCAGTCCAATGGCCCTTACAACAACCTGAAGTATTTGGGAGAATGGGTATTAAACCGCCTCGCGGAATACTTCTATTTGGCCCACCAGGGTGTGGAAAAACGTTACTTGCCCGCGCAATAGCAAGCGAAAGTGAAGCTAATTTTATTAGTGTTAAAGGCCCAGAAGTATTAAGTAAATGGGTAGGAGAGTCAGAAAAAGCTATTCGAGAAATTTTTAGAAAAGCTAGAATGGCATCACCTGCAATAATATTTTTTGATGAAATTGATGCAATTACGCCTAAACGCGGAATGATGTTTGGAGATTCAAATGTCACGACCAGAGTAATTTCTCAACTTTTAACTGAATTAGATGGATTAGAAACTTTATCAAGAGATGTAGTTATTGTTGCAGCAACTAATAGATTGGACATTATAGATCCAGCATTAATTAGACCTGGAAGAATTGATAGATTAATTAAAGTCGATGCACCTGATGAAAAAGCAAGATTAGAAATACTAAAAATATATACAAAAGAAATGCCACTTGATGACGATGTAAATCTTGAAGATTTAGCCCATGAAATGGAAGGGTTTGCAGGAAGTGATATCGAAGGTTGCTGTGATGAGGCTGGGCTAATTGCATTAAGAGAGGACATAAAAGCTAAAAAAGTTTCATTAAAACATTTTAAAAAGGCAATGAAAAAAATACACCCGACTATTACTCCAGAAATGAAGAGGTTTTATGACAATATGGAAAGTCAGTTTAGACAGATAGTCGGACCTCAAAAACACATGCCATATACATAATTTATTCAAATATAAACATTAAAAGGAGGCCCAATTATGAATAATGGATTATGGAACCCAACACCAATCAAAGATTCGATAATTTTTGCTTTATTAAAAAATAAAGGAGTTATAACAGACCAAGAATTATTGAATTTACTAAAAAATGAATATAAATTTATGACAATGAAAGATCTACAACAAATTCTTTTTAAATTAGAAATTCTAGGAATAATTTATGTAAGTAGAATTGTAAAAAATAAAAACAGAATTGAATTAACTGAAAAATATAAACGAGAATTATTAGTATAACAAATCTTAAAGATTAAAATATTTATACAATTGTGTATACTAATTTTTTTCAGATATCTTTTAAAATAAATTTAATTAGATCATTAAAACCTAGGTCAGAATTTTTTTTATTCCACATTTCTATTTTCTTTTTATTTATTTCCATTTCATACCATGCTTGCCGAATTTGGTCTTTTAAGTCCTCAATATTTTTTGGGTACCATTCTCCAGGGCAAATATTTTCAAGTCTTATTAATTGACCCTTATCATTCAATGTAAATGGATATGTTCGACAGACCATTGGTTTATAGAGGTGAATTCCACATAAACCCAGCTCTTTTAAATAAAAAATACAAGACCCATCTGGTCTTTGCCGTAAGCCCAATACAATATCTTCAGATGCCAAGGTAATTTTAGGGAATAACTTTAAAATTTCTTCGTTTACATAATATAATGTTAAAAATTGTGTGGGTTTTAAGGGTGTATTTTCCAATATTCTTTTAATATCTTCAGTAGTGATTAATACGGTGTATTTTGTACAACAATATCCATTGCAGTGGTTAAAACAATATTCACCATCATTTGCCATAAGAGATCAACAAATTAATTCTGGGTCAAAATTTTGGGCTTTTTTTCTTTTTTACCTTCCATATAATATCTCACAGGGGCTTTACCTAAAATTTCATTTAAATTATTTAATTTCGCCTGGAATTTTTCCCAGATTTCTGGTGCTACTTGAGGTATTTTTTCAATCTTTTTTGTGGTCTTTTTAACCTCTTCTTTTTGTTCAATAGGGATTGACTTTAATTCCATCTCAACTTTTTTTGATTCTTCGATTATTTTTAATGCTTTAAGCCAAGAATTAGCCCAAGGTGTATTCTGATTAAATTCTTTGTATTTTACAACATTTCTGTCCACGATTATACAATTTTCAGGGCATGCCAATTCACATGAACCACAATAAATACAGAATTTTTCATCTACCGCTATCTTTTCGGATTTTTCTTGAGGTATATACCAAGATTTTGTTGGGCAAATTTTGATACATGCCTGACACCCTAATGGGTCACAAAATTCTAGTCGCTGTAAAGTAATTTCTCCCTCAAATTCTTTTTCGACTTTTATTGCATCTACAAAACAGACATTTCCACACCAATTACAATAAATACATTTTTCTTCATCGACTATAATTTTACCTTCAACTGAAATATCTTTTATTTCTCGTTCAACTTGTGTATTGCAATTTACTTTTATTGCATCTACCGGACAAATTTTTTCACATAATCCGCAATAGTCGCATTCACTTAAATAAATTTCAATTCGTTTTCCAGCGTAGATATTTAATGGTGATTGGTTTCCAGGAACAATTTCTAAAGCATCACATAATTTATCACACAATTTGCAATATGTACATTTTTCATAGTCAATTTTAATATCCCCTTCTATTTTCAAATCTTTAAAAGATACACCTTCTGGATATATTACAAGTTCATCTTTTTTCTTTACAGTAATTTGCGCTTCGATTGCCTCTCGTGGACAAGTTTCTTCGCATAAAAAACATTTAACACATTTATCTTCATCAAGAAAGTGAGACCTCGCAAATTTTGGGTAATCGTCACTGTCTTTAATATTTAATTCGTCAAAAGAAAATTCTATTGCATTTAATGGGCAGAGAGTACAAATTCCACAATATTCACATTTATTTTGGTCAATTAGAATATAAGGAGCATCAATTTCACCAGTCGCTATTTCAGTTATAGGCCCTAATTCAATTGCTTCAACAGGACATATATCCACACAAATTCCGCATCCAGTACATAAATTTGGTATATATTTTAATGTTTTTTCAAGTCCTTCAGTTTTATATTTATAGATGAATTCCATTTTATCTGTAACTTCCATACTTTTGGAAATTGTTTCTTCAGTTATTTCTGGTTCAGCCATTTTTAATACCTCATTTTATAATTTCAGTGCCTATCGGCCCTAAATCTTTTATTTCATTAATAAAATTCTCTACTATCTCCTTAATTTTTATTCCTTCACTTGCGCTGGCACTGTCGATCTTTAGTCTTTTATTATTAATACCAAATTGGTTCAACATTTCTTTCATAATTTTTATTCGATGTAATGCTTTTGTAAATCCAGTACGATAATGACAATCATTTTCATAACAACCAACGACCAAAACACCGTCTGCACCATTCTGAAATGCTTCAATTATATATTTAGGACTTACCATACTGGCGCACATCACGCGAACAATTCTAAGGTTTGGTGGATATTCTACTCTCATAACCCCTGCTAAATCGGCTGCATTATAGGCACACCAGTTGCAGAAAAAACCTACAATATAGGGATAATCACTCTTTTTTAATGCAGAAATTTGGGATATTATTTGTTCATTAGTAAAATTGGGGATGTTTAATGCACCAGTTGGACATGCAGCTGCACATGCACCACAACCAAGGCAATTGGCTTCATTAATAACAATTTTCTTATCTATTTCCCGAATAGCTTTAGAATCACAGACTTTCATGCATAATTTACAATTAATACATTTTTCATAGTCAATTTTAGAGGCAATTGGATCGATCATTATTTCTCCTTTTTGAATAATGGACGCAGATTCAACCGCCGCTGCTTTTGCATGAATAACAGTTTCATGAATATTTTTAGGTCCATGTGCACATCCTGCTAAATATACACCTTGAAGAGTCGACTCTTCCGGCCTTAGTTTTGGGTGTCTTGCTTGAAAAAAACCATCTGATGATTTTGAAATATTTAGTATGTTAGTCAATTTATCAATATCTTTTGGAGGGTCTATTCCAATAGCTAGGACGACCAAGTCAAATTCAAGCTCAACTAAAGAGCATAAATTTGTGTCTTCTGCTCTAAGGATTAAATTTTGAGTGGTTGGGTCTTCGTAAATTTCAGCAACTCTACCTCTTATATAATTTATATTATATTTGACTTGTGAATTTTCGTAAAATTCTTCAAAACCTTTTCCATATGTCCGGATATCAATATAAAAAACAGATATATTTGCATCAGGAATTCTTGTTTTTATTTGAATAGATTCTTTAATAGTAGACATACAACACACGCCAGAACAATGTAATCGTCCAATTTGTTCATTTCTGCTTCCTACACACTGTATAAATGCAACTCTCTTAATAGGTTTCCCATCCGAAGGCCTCAATAATTTACCTTTAGTTGGGCCAAAAGGTGATAGGATTCGCTCTAATTCAATAGAAGTGATAACATTTTTGTACCTTGAATATCCATATTCTTCGAGTGGAGTTGGGTCGTATGGCTCAAACCCAATGGCAGCAATAATTACTCCCACTTTTATTTTAATTTGCTCGGGTTCTTGATAAAAATTAATAGCTTCTCTTTTACAAAATGTCTGACAGCTCCTACAACCAATACAATAATTGTTATCAATAGCTGCCATTAATGGTACTGCTTGCGGAAATGAAATATAAATAGCCTTGTTTGTACCAAATCTATTAAAGACATTAGGAATTTCTATAGGACAATTAGAACTACAGTCTTCTATACAACCAGATATACATTTGGTCGGGTCGATAAATCTAGGCTTTTTTTCAACAGTAACTTCAAAATTACCCACTTGACCTTTTACCTCGACAACTTCAGAATAATCGAGGACTTCAATTCTTGGGTTTGTAGAGACTTCACTCATAAGGGGAGCTAATATACAAATGGCGCAGTCCATTGTTGGGAAAGTTTTATCATATTCTGCCATATGTCCGCCGATACTTGGACTCTTCTCAACTAAATATACTTTAATTCCCAAATTTGCTAATTTTAAGGATGCAGTTATCCCAGCTATTCCTCCACCAATTACAAGAGCTTGGTTCTCTGTTTGTATTTTGATTCTTTTTAATGGCTCTAATTTTTTAACTTTTTCAACAGCCATTTTAATAATATCAATTGCTTTAATTGTAGCAGCTTCAGGATGACTATGATGAACCCACGAATCTTGTTCGCGGATATTTGCTATTTCTAGAAGAAACCGATTAATTCCAATTTCATTTAATAAGTCTTGAAATAAATTACCATGCATTTTAGGAGAACATGCAGCTATTACAATACGGTCTAATTGATGTTGTTTAATTTTCTCTTTTAAATCTAAAAGACCTGTTTTGGAACAAATATATGGATTATCAAAAATAACTATATCGGGATAACCCATTAATTCTTCTTTAACTCTATCTATATCAACTACTCCAGCGATATTAGTACCGCAATGACAAATAAAAACACCGATTTTCATTTGATAGGCACCAATTTTAATAATGAGCTATATCTAAAAATTTTTGTGGAAATTATTTCAGATTTGGTTTTCAATATATCAAAATCTTTTTTTATTTATTTAATTTCATTTTTTGTAAATTATAGTAATTATCATCTAAAATAATAACAAAAAATTTTTATAATGTAAAAACTTAAAAACTTTTAGTAATATAAATGAATTAGATTAATGTTTTAACATTTTAATTGAAAAATAGAAAAAGGGCCGGTAGATCAGTTGGTAGATCGTCAGACTTGCAATCTGGAGGCCCCGGGTTCGAAATTTAGTCCTCTAAAAAAATGAAATTCGTTTGGATTTCTTTGTGGACTTAGACGAAATTCCCGGCCGGTCCATATTATCTTATTTTTTTCCATTTATTTCCTTTATTATTATAATAATTAAAATATTTTCTTAACAATATCTTTAAAATCCAGTTTATAAATAAGTATTAGTTTAAAATGTGATTAATTTCCATAATAATTCTTTAATTTATTTATTATTATAAAAATACTTTACTATTAGATATACAAGATAAATGATATATTCTAGCAATATGTTTTTTACTTGAAAAAATTTATCAAATTATGAGATTAACATTAAATCTCTAATATTAAAATAAAAATTAAATTTTAGAGTAAAATACCCTTTTTTAAAAAATGGTTTCAAAACCAGAAAATTAATTAATAATAAGATCGGTTTTGAATATAATTATTTTTTCGATAGATTATTATGGAAATAAATAGTTTAATATTGATAGGAATAGCTATTCCAATTGGAATATTAATAGGAATATCCACTGGAGTAGTCGGTCAGACAGCAAATGCGATAATTGTACCTTTATTATTTATCATGTTTGGAGTAAATCTTTTAATTGCAATTGGTTCCTCTTTATTAATTGATTTTATCGATACAATGATTTTGTCAATTATTTATGGAAAACGAAAAATTATAGAATATAAATTGTCAATTGTTTTGGGTATAACAGGAGGATTAGCTTCATACTTGGGGTCATTTATCACATTTAATTATTTAGTCACACTTGGGGGGACAATGAAAATTATATATATATTAATTTTAATAGGAATTGCAATCTTTTTTATTAATAAAGGATTTAAAACGAAGAAAGATTTAAAGGAAGACATCTACATTAATCAATTTAAATCATTATCAGAGTTCTTTTCTTCTGGAAAATTAAAGATTGCGATTATTTTTGGCCTGTCTATAATATATGGATTTCTCGCAGGGTTGCTTGGTGTAGGTGGTGGAATGGTCATTACAACTGGATTAATAATTATATATCAAATGAAGACAAGAAGAGCTACTGGGACTGGGGTTTTTTATATGTTTATCGTTTCTTTAATGGCAAATATCCCATATATTTCCTATTCACCTGTAGATGTAGTTTATTTTGGCATTTTTATATTTGGGATTGCGGCTATTTGTGGAACATTAATTAGCTCTTTTATTGTTCATAAAGTGTCTGAACGAATATTGAATTTATTAGTAGGGATTATTCTGATTGTTTTTACACTTGTATTAATTGTGCAACAAATTCTAATCTATTAAACACAAAAAAGGTTAAAGATTAAAAATTAAAAATTTAACTCGAATTTTAAACCAATAGAATGTCGAATAGGTATAGTATCAGAATAAATTGGTAAAGTGGACGCTTATTTATAAAGTTGGAATTCCTATCTATTATTTTCAAATAAATTTTATTTTATTGTTTGATAAATTATATTAAAAAAGTTCAATAAGCATTAATTCTTTCAAATTTAATTAAAAAAGTAATTAAATATATTTTGATAAGTTTAATTCTTCGATTTTTTCTTTCCTAGGAATTCCTCTTTTAATATCCCATCCTCTTTCATCATAATAATCATCAATTAGTTTTTCTGCAATTTCTGGAGTAATCTCAATTCCTGCATAGAAATCCATTAATTTTAATTCTGCGTTACCCATTAAAAGTGGTTTAAACCACGCGGGAGGAAATTTATCTTGAGACCGATCAAAACCTACTTTGACATTTAATAATTTCATAAGATTCCAAGTTCTTTCAGCGGATTTTCTTAGGTCCTCTTCATTTTTTTCTAAGCCAGTTACTGTTTGATAAAATTCAGTCGCTAATTTTAAACTGTAAAAGCGGTTAATTTGAGCCCTAGCGCATATACCAAGAGAAGTCAAGACTGTATACCAATCTTCGGAATACCGGGTCAGTCTACCAATATTAATTCCCATATTTGGGAGTGGAGGAGAAAAAAGTCTCGACATTGCATTTTCAGGTATGCCCATACGATAAAAATGCGTTTTAAAAGATTCTAAAGGTCTTCCTGGAGAAAAGTAAGTAGGAGAACCACCACTTGCGACATGAGCTCCTTTTGGGTTCACTACTTGCTCAAATTCCATTGTCCCAAGGCGCATTATCCTAGGATCAAAAACTTGTTCGACTCCTTTTACTATTAACATGTCTTTCTCATAATCATTATAAACCTCAGATAATTTTTTCCAACCATCTGCCAAGATTTTACCAAACCCTTCTCTTTTTATAACCATTTTACAAACTTTCATAAGAGTTTCGAAATCTTTTTTCCATTGAATTCCTGTTTCTTTTTCTGAAATAACGCCTTTTCTATATAAATCAGTACAAAATTCCAGATATTGAGTCATTGTTAATGCATCGAGGCCAGTCCTATCAATAACATCAAATGCCTTTACAGCTTCTTCATAAGAAGATATGTCTTCTAGGAAAAACAATAAAAAATCGTTTAAGGCTGATGATGTATAATTTATTAATCCTTTAAATTTACCTTCTTTTATTTCCAAAACATCTTTGTCACCAATTGGACAAGATGGACAAGCTATTCTCCGTTTTTTTAATTTTTTTAAATAAGTTCTATTTGAACTTTGCTTTATTTTCTGTTTCCAGCCTACAGCAGCAAAAAGCATTCCTAATGGTGCAGTTTTAAGTTGTCCTAATTTTTGCCACTCCTTTAAATGCGAATAATTTTTGATCCGGTTTATTAACTTATTATATAATTCCCAAAATTGTTTTGGCTTGGCAATTTTAACCCCAGATTTCCCTTTTGCAACAATTGCTTTTAATTTTTTTGAGCCCATAATAGCACCTAATCCGGCCCGCCCAAATGTAGAAACTTTATCAATTGAAGCCATTGCAAATTTTACTAAGTTTTCACCGGCAGTTCCATTAGTAATTACGCTACAATCTCCATTTTTTGATTTTAAATAGTCTGTTGTTTCAACAATGTCCTTACCTTGTAATTTAGATGCATCATGTAATTTGATTTTTTTATCAGAAATTTCAATATATATAAGGTTCTCGGAACCCCCTGTAATTATTATATGGTCATAGCCAGCTAATTTTAAATTCATCCCAAAAGCAGAACTTCCACAAACAGATGTAATAGCATTTGATGCAGGAAATTTTGTAGTACCTACTGTCCTTGATGCGCCCGGTACTATGGTACCTACTAATGGGCCTGTACCAATTATTATAACATTATCAAGAGAAAGTGGGTCTATGTTTGGATTTAAATTATCTGCTAATAGTTTCGTATTTATCCCAATACCACCAATATATTCGTTAACATCATTTTCGTCTAAAGATATTATTTGAAACTCATTATCTGTCAAGTCTATTTTAAGTATTTTGCCAGTATATCCAAAGAATTTCATTGATTGTCCACCTCAACTAATTCAAATACATCATATAAACAATAGTCAATACAAATTCCACATTTTTTACAATCCTTGTGAAACGAAATTTTAGGAAATAATCCAGTACTATCGATTAATATATATGCTTTAGAAGGATTGAATTCTTGAAAATGTAAAAAAGAACATCTTAATTGGCATGTCCTACAATTTGTACAGTTATTTTCATGAATAATTAATAATTTATTATCAATATTCAAAGTTATTCACTTTATAATATTTATTTTCTAGATTTTTTGACTGATTTCACAATGTTCCGCTTAAATTTGTTAAAGAGATTATTATTTAGCAATTTTTAATTTGTATTTTCTTTTAATAAATGTGATTAATAAAAATTCAAATTTAAAAGAAATCATCTTAAAGTATTAAAATACTAAAAAAAACGGCTAAAAAGTAATTTTTTGATTTATATTTAAATAAATATTAAAAAATTTGGCATTCACAAGAAAGTTCGGATTCTAACAACTCATAATTGTCGAGTTTATTATCTACAATATAAACAATCAAAGAATGTCCGTCTTTTTTAAAAATTATTTTATAGTTTCTAGTATTTAACGTCATCAATTTTTCTCCAAAATAATCATTCGTGAAATTATTTATCGCATAAAAAAATCCTGCAATCAATTGAGGGTCAAATTGTTTTTTTGCTTTTTTAAATTTTCTATATTCTTCACATAATCCTCTATTATCTATTTTATAAATTCCTAGAACGTTCTTGACATTCATTTTTTTCATCCTAAAAAATTTATACTACTATTATTTCAAAATTCCTTTTAAACTACCCTACTTGGTTAGTCGCAAATTATAAGATAAGATTTAAGATGAAAATACAGTAATATTAAATGATAATATGTGAAAAATTAATTAATAATAAAGTATGTTTTATGTCAAACTTCCATTTTATTACATCATTTATAAAAATTATTTATTAATAGAAATTTTTATTTATAAATTAAAAAATGCGCAAATCCAGTCGTTGAAACAAGAATTTAGAATTTCATTTTAAGTTGATTTATTGGATTTCCAATCATCATTTGGGTTAATAATATCCGATTTATTAATTAATTGGCTTAAGTTTACAATATTTTCCAATTATTTAGAATAATAAAGATGTGAATTAAAAAATTAAAATAAAAATATTATCCAAATTAAAATTTTAGAGAAAAAAATGGCTGAAATTTTAATGACTAAAATAATAGAAGGCTAAATTTATTTTCTTGGAATAGCATTTCTATTTCTTTTTTCATCAAAATATAGCAGATAATTTTTTCCCACTAATTTTTCGATCCATTTGTGATATTTTGGATTTTTATCTTTAAGCCATCTTAAAGCTTGATAAATAGTCCATATTAAATTTTTTTGTTCTTTTTCGTTCAATTTTTCTTTTTCGTTTAACCATTCTTCTATCAGAGTTAGAATTTTTTCGGGCATATATTTGGAAAGGTCTTTTAAATTATTACCTACAGATTTTCTCACATAGATTGAATTATCATGGTTTAATTCGGTTAATATTTTTAAAATTTCATCATTTTGGGTCGGGTCTCTCAACCATTTTATTTCTGCTCTAGGTCGTAATGATTCTGCAACAAATCTTCGAAAATTTGGGTTCTCACTTTTTATCCATTTTCTTAAAAATTCTATTGTCTTTTCTCGGTTAGTTTTCAATCCAGATAATATTGGATAAACACTATTTTCTCTAATTTCCCAATCTTCGTTATCTATCCAATTTTCGACCAAAGAAATAGCATCGTCAAAATAATCTAAAACTAAATTTGAAGTTAAATGAATTGCAAATATCGAAATATTCTTATCATTAATATTATTACAGTTTTTAATAAGTTTTAAAATATTTATTAAAAATTCATGCCCCTGAGTTTCATCTGAATTCATTTTCGGAAATTTGCTTTTAATTAATTGGTATAATGTTTTAGCTATAATTTTAATTAGATATACCCTTCCTTTTCCGATCCGTTCCTTGTCAGGAATTAATTCATATTCTTCTTTTAATAGTTCATTTATTGACTTCACTTGAAATTTATCAATTTGATTAAAATCTAAATTTTTTTCGAAATAAGAGGTTGCACGTTGCTTTATTTCGGATTTAGAACTAATTGAGCCCATTTTTCAATTCATTGAATTAGTAATTTAGATTATCTATATCGTTCAATAATAATTGGTGGATTATATTGGAATTATTTTTAAAAAGTTCTTAAGAGAACCTATTAATTCCCTATTTTATATCCTTTTTTTTCCCAAGCGTCTTTTATAACTGGATTTAATTTCAAATATCCATCTACTATTTTCTTTGGAACTCTGTTGAATGGACATGAAAAATTTACACATTTAGGACAATGGTTAATAAAAACATTCACAAAGAAAAAGATAATTCCAATTATCGTTATTATTAACATTAAAAGTTGATTATATACAACCAGAAATGGAATAAAATAACCCATTAATATAGCTATTCCAACTAAAAATTGGGCCTTCTCCCATTTAGTCATTGGACCTGGATTATATTTCCAAACTTTGTAAAAACCATAATTAGCAAAACAATGAAGTATTTTTCCACCTTCAGACCAAAAAGGGCAATGTCTACATAAAACGCGGATTTCCCAGAATTGAAAAAAGAATATTGTATATATTACCCAGAAAATAATATATATAACCAAATTGGACCATATCATCCCTATTAAAACAGGTACTAAATACAAAAAAAATGACAGACCAAAAATCAAACTAGACTTATTTAATCCATTAAATCTACAATTCAAATTCTCATTTAAATTACAACCTTTGCAATTTGAACTATCACGCCATGTACAGATGTCATATGGATTTTTATTTTCGGTTTTTGTTCTCTGCTCTTTATCATCTACCATAAAACCATCTTCTAAATGCGGAAATCAAATTTCCTATAAAATTATAGAGTTATTAAGATTATTATTTATTATTGAGATTATTATTTGTTATAAAAATATATAAATTTTTGAGACCAAGATATAAAGATTTTCAACATAAAAAGTATGTTTTAGGATTTAGTTTTATTATGTTTTGGATTTATTACTTGGATATTTTTTATTAGACCAATATTTATTGTATTTTATTTAAAAAATACATTTATTGAGAATTATATCTAGAAAAATTAATTTTGATAAGAAATTTAATTTAATTTTTAAAAAAAAACTGGTATTAATAATAAACACCCAAAACAAGCAGTAATAAAGCAAAGTATAGAAATTATAAATTTTTTACCTTGTAAATTCTTGAATTGGATAATTAATAATATGGAAATTAATATCCAACCTACAAGATAGAAGCGTGGGAAATAAGGGAAAAATGGTAGTGGCTCACCTAAGCCTCTTAAAAATGGGAATCTTTTATCAAACCAATTACTTACTGGAAATACATAATTTAATTCATGGATACTTTGCGATAACCAATACCATAAATCTTCATTTGTTGCAAATAATGGGATAGAACTTAAAGACATCGCAATTGAGCCTCGTGAGGCTATTATTGTTATTGAGAAATTTAGTATGGTCATAAAAGCCCAATAATAATACATATCAGGAAACCAATCTGAGATTTTAAAGTAGTTATTCCATGGAGAATCGAAAAGAGTATACTCCAAAATACCATATACTATCGAAAAAATTAATGTCCCAGTCAACCCCCATTTTAAATATTTCCGCTTAATCCATTTCTGCTCATAATAAATTATCGCTAAAATTAATCCGCCCCCAATAAACATTAAGCCAAGCAACGACCAAAAAGTATTAAATAAAATAATTGATATAATTAATCCGGTACTAATCAAAATAATTGAAATTTTATATTGTAATTTTATCTGCTTCATTTTAAATTCCTTGTTTATTTGTCATTGCGAAAAATGATATTAATTAAAGATTATAATATTAAAAACATTTTTTTAAGTTATGAAGGATTGAATTAACTTTATATACAAAAAAAATTAGAAGTCATTTAATCATCTTCTAATGGAAGAAACAAATAAACTATAAGTCGTTAATTTTCATCTTGTTTTATATTATCTATAAACTCTTCTGGAAAATTAATGTATCTATTATTAAATATTACACTTTTTTAAAAATAAGCAGTTAAATCATTGGTATTAAATAAATGTTCAATAAAACTTTTTAAATTTTCATTTTTATTATTTTTAATGAGGTCACTCATTAATTTTTTCTTAGATTGAGATAGATTTATCGGAAATGTTTCGATTAATTTTCTTGCTTGAGAAAGTCCTAAATATTTTCGGGTATATATGCTATCAGAATATTTATATGTAGTCATAAATTCACTGTCTGTATTTTTCCTGAAATATTCAAGTAATAAATTAAAATATTTTTTTAATAAAATTTGGTCATGTAAAGAGATTTGAGGAGTAAGAAATATTTGGATAGGATGAGTCCGATATTTTGCTTTTGTAACTAAAATACCATCTACACCAAACCATTCTCTTACTAGATATAGACCGGCTCTTCCGTTCATAGAACCGGTATCTACTGTTCTAACAAACAAAATATTTGATTTAATCTTATTATATAAGGTTTTATTTACATTAATTACTTTTTTTGCATATTGATTTCCATTATAGGAGTTAGAATCAATTACTTCTATTGAATAATCACCGGGATTTTTTTTAACTTCTTCATTAGTTAAATAATAAGAAATTTTCAATGGATTTTTAGCTTTATTTTTAATGACAAATTCTTCAAATAAATTTCCAGCTCGGTAATGAAATCTTGGGTCAAGTTGGTAAGTTTTTTCTTTATTTGAATTATTAATTTTTATTCCTTGAAATGATAAGATTTCATCTTTTGGATTTAACTTTTTTTCAAAAAATAAAATAACGACATTTACTCCAGTATGTTTAAATATTTCTTGTTCAAGAATATATGCTTTATTAATTTTATAATATTTCAAGAAATTATCACGAATTTTATTAGTCCCGGAGGCTCCAAATAAAAAATTTGATGGAATTATATATATCATTTTTTTAACATTATTTCTTAAGTCATTAATCATCGCTATCTGATATAAATCTTGATATCCTTCATTTTTTCCTTCGAATAATTTGAGATATTTATTAGTTTCTTTATGCTTCATAATATATCCAATGTACAAATATGGTGGGTTCGTGATATGGTATACAGGAATTGTAGAGTTAAGGATGAATTTGGGGAATGAACTTAATGTATCTTTGACAATTATATTTTTTTGGGCAATATTTATTGAAATTCCATAATTAGTAGCATTTATTATTGCTTTTTCTACTAATTCTTTTTGAACATCAAATAGAAATATATGGTTTTTAAAAAATTTATTTCTTGATTCTTTAGGTATTATGTCCAAAATGGGCAATATTAAATTTCCCTCTCCTGCGTATAGGTCAACCCATTTATAATCATATAATATATCTTTAATTTCGCCTAAAATAAATTGTTTAAATATTTTTATAGGTGTTAAATGCTCGCCATAAGTCCTTCTTTTTTTTTCTAGAATTCGTTCGTTCATCTCAAATTTTCACAAGAATATTAATTATGTTTGTCTATTAGAATTTTTTGGAGGTAAATAATAAAGAATTGGAAATTTAATTAAATTTATAAGAATAATAATGGTTATTTTTAGAAGTTAATTTCTTTTATTATTTATTAAGTTATTTCATAATCATTTTCTGTTTTTATTTTACAATTTTATTTGTCTATTTTAAAAATAATAATAAAATTTCATTGATTTTAAATCTTTAGAAGAAATTTTTGGTCGAATGTAATTAATACTTATTATTAACAAGATATTAATTTAAAATAGAAAAGTAAGAGTAATAAGGACTGGGGTATGGTTGAGAATCTAACAATATAATATTTCAAGATTAATTTACTCTAACGACACAATAAAAAAATACAAGAAAAATTAAAAAAAATGAAAAACGGTCAATATAGTAAATAATCATGTTAATTTTTTATACGTTATATGTACTGAAAAAAAAAAACAGAAATTATTTTATATTGAATCATGTCCCAGATGAATAAATGAAAAAAATTCATATCTTCTAATATATATAAAGTTAATGTGTCTTCATTTTATATTTTGAAGTGATATATTGAGCACATTTTAAGCCGCTGTCTGCTGCTATTTGAGTGCCTACTCCATGTGTATCAGTACCTGCACTGTCTCCAACAACAAATAATCCTTCAATTGGTAGTTGTGAACTTATTCTATATTTTCCTGCTTGGTCTGGTGTTAATGAAGTGCCTTCGACCATAAAATTTCCTCTATATGATGTAAGGTCTGTTGACGCTTTAATTTTACCGGTATTAGGAGATGGAGTAGTAATATCCATGAAAATTAAATGGTCATCAATTTCAGGGTGGAAATCTAGAATAGCTTCATAATATCTTTCTATCCATGGATCCCAATTCCGTTTTTCACTTGTAGCTATTCCGCCACTTCCGAAAATTAGGAGTTGTTTACCAGGAGGAGCTAGACTTTTATCTATATTGCTTGGAATTGGTACCATAAATACAGGGTTATCTGGAATTCGTTCTTCAGCTTCCATTTTTTCCCAATCTTTATAGCTTTCTATTATTTTAGAAAAATTATCAGTATGTATTAAATGCACAGATGAATAATTTGGAATTATAACCTTATCTACAGCTATTTTTAATACAATTGTGCTCCCAGAACCTTTCAAAGAGTTAACTTTCTCTAAATATTGTTTATCAAAATATTTTGGACCAACTAATTTATTAACTGTTTGTTTGATATTTAAGTTACTTATCACAATTTTAGAATTGATTATATTACCATTATTCAATTCTACTCCTATTACTTTATTATCCTCGATTAGAATTTTTTTTACTTCAATATTTGGTTTATAAATTCCGCCAAATTTTTTAACACCTTCAATAAATGCTTGAGGGATTGCAATACAACCGCCCATTGGATAAGAAACATCATTTTTAAAAACCATTTCTTGGAATGAATGTAAGAATTCAGCTGCACTAGTTTGAGTGGGTGGTATAACAAACATAAGTCCATTAAACCAACTTAAAAAGAATTTAACTCTTTCAGAATTTGTCAACTTATCAAGAAATTCGGATAATATAATTTTTGTTTCAAACATTTGACGAATTTTAGACCTTGGATATTGTAATATTTTAAATACTACATTTATCAATTCAGTCTGTTCCTCTGGACTAAAGCCAAATGCATCAAAAAGTCCTTTAAATTGATCAAGAGAAATTAAATCATTTGGTGCAAAAGACAATGGTATATAATCACTATTTAATAGTCTAACAGCTGAATCAGTACCTATTTTTTTTGAAAAAACTAGATTTTTCAGACCACATTTCTTTAAAATTTTTCCAATGACCCCTTTTATTCCAATTGGAATAATATGACATGCCCTATCAATTATAAAGCCTTCCTTGAAATAAGAACTACATGCGCCTCCAATTTCGTTATTTTTTTCCAAAATTAAAGTTTTAAATCCAGCTTGACTTAAAATAGCCGCACATGCAGACCCGCCAACTCCAGACCCAATTACGATTACATCATATACGTCATTTTCTATCAAAATCGGACCTCTTTTTATTTTTTTCTTTATAACTTATCATAACCTTAAAATTATTCCGATATTTATTCATTTTTAATTGATTAGATCACTTTTTAATAAATTTAAATATAATTTCTTATCTATATAATTTAATTTTAAATATTTATAATAAAAGAAGACTTAGTGCTTTTGAATTGATCGCTACAATTCAAATAATTAAAAATTATTTTCAAATTTTGAAATTTTCAATTTTTTGGTAAAATAAGATATTTCTTCTGGATAACCTACATACATAATAAATTTTCCAAATGCTTGAGATAAACTCTCTCTATAAGGACTTTTAAGTCTAATTCTTTTGCCTAATTGTTTAGCATGATTTCTAATTATCTCACTTGGTGTAAAGAAAATTTCTCGAAAATTTATCAAACAAGTTTCTTTTTTAATATTATCAAAATCGATTCTGGCTAGCATAAAAAAATTTCTAATATAGCCCCTCCTTATCGCTTCTTTAAAATCAGAACTGCGATGAATTTGATTCTTTTGCTCAAATTCAGAGATTGTAATTAATGGAGAAATTAAAACATTTCTTAATTTTTGATTATTTAATACCATATCACATGTATTGGATAATATTATTACATCTCTTGTAATGGTATAAATTTCTGGTGAATTGTCTAAATAATTTTGTATATCCCACTATAAGTTCAAAAATATTTATAATCTAAAGTTCGACACATCAAGTTATCTGAGAATTTATATATAAATCAGACTGGTATATATTAATTTTTTTGTTATAAATCAAATGGTACACAAGTTTTAATAACCTACAGTTATTACATTGTTTTTTTAGGTCAGTTATCCAATCAGCAAATAGCTCATTATTATATTTTTTATATGATTCTTTTATAGACCCAATAGTATTTAAATTATCTGAGTATGGCTTTAAATACCCTTTATAACGTGCCCAGCACAGTAGCAAATATGCTAAGAATACAAGTGCAATAAAGCAGTACTGCCCTTCAATATCCCGCCATCTGCACTTGTCCAGGCTTAAATTTTGATTTTGGTCTCTATATCCAGTCTCTATTCGCCACCGCATCATATATATTTTGATAATTTCACCATGACTTTTGTCCAGCATATTTGATACCAGGGTCATATATTTACCTTCATATTTCTCTATTAAATTTCCTTTTTCGTCCTTTTTTAATTCCTTTACATATAATACCAGCTGATTTCCCAACCTTTCTATGAACACATTTCTTTCCGCGACCATAAAATATCTTACTTTTTTGGTACTATAATGTCTCACTTTTACTAATTGAAAATCGTCCTTTTTTAGAGTATCGTACAATTCTGATATTGAATAATGTTTTTTCTTAAATGTACACTTCCAATTACGTTTGATCCTCGATACGTAGTACTGTCCCAGCTCTATCAAATATTTAGCGGTATCCTTGGTAAAAAAATACGGGTCAAATGACCAGTTTTTACATTTACTATTTATCTCTATAGTTTCCTTTATCAAAGACCTCGCTATTTCATTTTTACTCCTAAACTGCCCTTCTTTATTATATTTTTCTAATTCATCTTTCTTTCTAAAAATGTCATATGTTACAGGATACTCTATTTTCTTACTATAATAATGAACACTTATCTCTGATAACCCTTTAACCTTTTTATTCTCTGATGAACTGTAGAAATAGCCCAAGCCCTCTATTTTTTTGCCCCATTTTCTTATTATGTGTTCGTCTAATATATAAAGTCCATTTTCATCAATGGACAGCTCCGGTATCTGCTGATAAGATTTTAAACATTTTTTCAGTATATCTTTTGAATTTGAAGCCAATTTTTTTAATTTTCTGTTCATAGTCCGCTCATTAAAAGAATCTACTGTATTTTTTGCTAACTTGTTAATAGAAGCTTCATCTTCTGTTATAAGTCCATTAAGATATATCATTAAGACTTTTATTTGGTCTGCTCCTAAATCGCCTTCCAAGAGCTGACTAAAGTCTCTAACTATCATGTTTTCACTTATGACGTTCATCATTTAATTATAAAGAAATAATTAGTTTATAAGGTTTAAAATAGAGGTCTATTTCCACTGGGACCCCTATCAATTTTTATAACTTATTTTTTTAATATTAAGGTGTCGAACTTTAGTTAATTAAGTTAAAATTAAGTTCTTAAAAATAATATTATCATTGACTATAAATTTTTTAAATCAGTTATAACATTATTTTATAATGATATAATTAATCAAAAATTTTTTTATTTATAAAAAGTATTAGTGATTTAAGGAACCTCCTAGAGATGATAATTGAAATAAATTAGTTTAAAATATTCAAGGAGTAATTAAAACATGTCTGGTTTACATTCATTTGGAGAAATACCTGATGATTCTCGGACTAAATATTATTTGCCATTGTCAAGAAATGTATATAAAATCTTTAGAAAATTCGGGCTTGAATATATGAAGAGTTTTCAGGGGAAATTTAGGCAAGTACAATATGATATTACTGCAGATCGTTGGAATAATATGATATTTACTGGAAAAAAGATCTTATCCGGAGAGATGAGCCAAGAAGAGGCTGAGAAAAGCGTCTTATATACCGTTCCTCATATAATTTCAGTTAGGTCTGACCTACAAGTTGGGACGAATAAATTAATGTATGGAGACTCGACAGACGTAAGTTTCACAATAATTGATGATTTTAGTTCAGAAATTTTATTTGTATTTAATGGTCATATGGAATCTGGAGTCCCTTCTGATTGGTATCTTGCTGGTTTAGACGATGAACTTTTAGACAGAAGACACATGAAATATGGATGGAAAATAAGAGAAATACCAGCCAAAGTCAAGGATTTATCAAAATCAGCTCATGTCCTTATGGACATCTTAATGGACATCCGTAATGAAAGGCGCCCTGAATGGAAAAACTCAAGGTATTGGGTTTGTGTTTGTTGGTCTTCAGCAATGTATAATATGTTTTCAGAACTTTCAAATTATGAAATGCTTGGAAATATCTATGATGGTCTGAACACAAAGTTCAAGTACAAATTACCTGACTATTATTTTCTATATTATCCTATTCCTCCATTATTTAGTAGCATCGTATATATGCCACGACCAAAATTTCAGACGGTCTTAGCAGGGTTAACTTCTTCTCACAAACTAATTACATCTACAATTGAAGACAGGGCATTGGAATGGGTAAAAAGTGACCTACCTGAAATTTATGATTTAATATATCTATCTCAGTGGAAAGAAGGGATACCAATACCTGCAATTTCTTTAAATACTAAAATTCCTGATCATTATAAAAAATTGCTCGACAAGGATGATAATATTATAAGAGAAGAGCCTAATGGGTCAAAATGTACATTAGAGAATTTAGGCATCTCTGAAGAAGAGGCATTTGAAGGATATATATTAGATATTGACCATGAAACACCATTAGACGTTAAAATCACCCCTGATCATAAAATTGCAAGTGGAATGGGCCATAAGACTAAATTTTTCAAATGATTTTAATAGTTTAATCCTTTATAATATCTTTTAATCATTTTACAGTCTTAAATTGACTGAGATTAAAATAATTGAATAAAATAAAAAACAAATTCTACTATATGTTGGGTTAAACATATTTTTTTTAATAATTAATCCCTTTTATACCGATAAAGTTCTAAATTTCCAATATTTACATTGAAGCTGAATGTATAAAAATAGTAAAAAGATTTAAAATTATTAATAATATAAATTAATATGTAATTAAAAAATAATCTCAAAACAATTTTTAATTTAATAATCTTAATTTAAAATGGTGATTGTATAGATTTAGAAAAAAGTGGAATTTGTCCGAAGTGTTCATTACCAAAAGAAATCTGTATATGTCAAACATTATACAAAGAAGACTCTGTAATCAAAATTCGGATGGTAAAACGGCGTTATGGTAAAAAAGTCACAATCATTGAAGGGTTGGATCAAGATACCGATTTAAATAATTTAACAAATAAATTAAAATCTAAATGCGCATGTGGTGGCACCGTTAAAGGTGATGCAATTGAATTACAGGGTGACCAAAGGTCAAAAGCTAAGTCTGTTCTTTTGAAAATAGGTTATGATAGAAAAAATATTATTGTTCAATAAATTTCAACAAATCTTGTTAATCTTGTTAATAATTCCTAAAAGTTTAAAAGAAAGGAGTATTTTCATAAGCTATACCTTTCTTATTTGAGGTTAGACTAAAATGTATGAGTGCGGTGAATGTAAGAAAGAAATTAATGCAATGGACATGAATTCACTCCCAGGAATAAAATGTCCCCAATGTGGTTATAGAATTCTTTATAAAATAAGGCCGCCTGTAGTCAAGAAAATAAAAGCCCGATAGAATTTCTATCGAGGGTGCTAAGCTATTATAGTTTTAATTTTTTGTCATATTTGTTAATTTTTTTATTTTTATATGCCTATAGCGGCCAAATTTTAACCTTTTTAAATAATTCTACTATTGTATCTGGGTAGGAATATGACGGTAAATCTTCAAATTTACACCATATAAGTTGTTTAGCATCATCTGAAGCTCGTGCTGTACCTTTATATGAATTGGCTAAATAATCTAAAATTATAAAGTGGTATTTGATCTTTTTATTTTCGTCTAAGATGATCTTATTGACAACATCTATCAAGGATCCAATTTCAACATCCAAATTAGTTTCTTCAAGTGCTTCACGTTTTGCTGCATATTCAGGCTTTTCATTGTATTCTACCAAGCCTCCTGGAATTGACCATTTTCCCTTATCAGGTTCAGATGCCCTTTGAATTATTAAGACTTCTGAATTATTTCTTAAGATTATAGTCCCAACACCTAAAATAGGATATCTTGGGTATTTTCTTCTGTTCAGCATTTATTTCACCAATTTTAATAAGGTCGACTTTAATTAATTTGATAATTTATATTAATAAAAGTAGTTCAACAAACTTTAAAAATAGTATTTTCTAACTAACTTTATAACAGCCCCTTTAAACAATTTGGTGGTCTAATGAACAATAATTTAAATATCCCAACATTACGGACTGGAACTACAACAATTGGTTTCATTATTAAAGATGGAGTAATATTAGCAACTGAATCCCAAGCAACTGCTGAATATTATGTTGCAACAAAGAAAGCTGATAAATTATTTAAACTTATGGACAACATAGGCATCACCATTTCTGGCGGAGTTGCAGATTGTCAAGCGCTAGTCAGGTTATTACAAGCTCACTTAAGGTTGCAAGAACTTGAGTTTGACAAAAGAGTTTCCGTGAATAGTGCGGTTTCTTTATTGTCCACATTAATGTTTCAAAATAGGTCTTCCCCCTATTATTCAATGTTAATTATTGGTGGTTTTGATGAAAAAGGTCCTCAAATTTATAGTATGGACTTTTTTGGCTCTATAATTAAAGAAAAGGATTTTATCAGTGTTGGTTCGGGTAGCGTTATGGCAATTGGTGTATTAGAGAACGATTGGAGAAAAGACTTGACCCCTGAAGAAGGTATAAAACTCGCTAAAAATGCAATAGAAAGTGCAAGAAGACGTGATTCTGCTTCAGGTGGTGCCATGCAAATTGCTATTGTCGATAAAAACGGTTTTCGATTTATTAAAGAATAATTTAGTAATAATTTACCTTTTTATTTTTTGGATAATAATTAAAATTGTTTTGAATAATAATTTTCAATAATTTTTTTTACATTAGAATTATGATTATTACTTAAAAAAAATGTAATATTCTCGCCTAAAAATTCTTATTGATATCTTCAATTTTTTTTTAATATGAGTTTTTACAAATTTTTAGTCCCCAAGATAGAAATTATAGTATCTGTAGTGCGGACATTTGAGGAAGAAATCTCAGACTTTATAGGAAAAAATTCAGAGGAATATTTCAACAATGCTGCGATATGTTTATTATCAGAGGACGACATCAATGAATTAGGTATAAAAGAAGGAACAAATGTAAAAATCTCTACCAAGTGGGGGAGTGTAGTCCTAAAGGCTTTAAAGACACCATATGCTTTAAAAGGAATAGTATTCGTCCCAATAGGTATATGGGCATCTCAAATATTATCCGATGAGTTTAAAAACGACGACCATATTAAATTCAAAAATTTTAAAGGATTTATTGAAAGTACGGACGAAAAAATAAAATCATATGAAGAAATAAAAGAACTTTTTTTAAAATGATAAAATGAGGTTATGATTAAAAATGTCCAAGAAACCCTCGGTTATGGAAGCTTATAAGTTATTACCAAAAACTAATTGTAAAAAATGTGGTGAGCCAAATTGTATGGGTTTTGCAATAAAACTGGTCGGAGCAAAAGTCAAGCTTGATAAATGCACGCCTTTATTTGAAGAACCAAAATATGCTGCAAATTTAAAAAAATTACAAGAGCTCTTTCCAGATGAGGAAGTTGAAGGTGAAGGTGGTATTCTACTTGACCCAGACAAATGTACAGGATGTGGAAATTGCCTTGTTGCTTGTCCACCTAATGCTCGTTTGTGTGATGAATGTAAAGTGGGCGATGGTCCTCACAAGGAATTTACAGACCTTGTTTTCAAAATTAAGAATGGAAAAGCTGAAGTAATAAATCAACAAAAATGCAGGCGGTTTGAACCCCCTATCTTAGCATGTAGGGTCTGTGAAACTTATTGTTTTGGAGATGCTATTAGAATTGTTGGTTTTGTTAAAGGTGAATAAGGGAAGTTAAAAAAATGGTTGATAAAAAAGTTAGGTTTATTTGTGGTGGTTGTTCTTTACTTTGTAATGATGTTGAATTCAATATCGAAAACAATAAAATAACTGATACCTTTAATTGCTGCGGACGGGCTGATATTAACTATAAAAATACTGACACTCCAAATAGAATAAAAACCCCATTTATTAAGAAAAATGGCAGTTTAGAACCAGCAAATTTAGATGATGCTCTAAAAAAATCTGCAGAAATTCTTTTAAACGCGAAAAACCCCATAATTTACGGTTTTACCAATAGTGGTTGTGAAGAAATGTTCGAAGGGGTCATCTTAGCCAAAAAACTGAATGCATACATTGACACCCAACAATCTGTGTGTTTAGGTATATTCAATAAAAAGCGGAAGGAATACAAATTAAAAATGATGAAGTTGGAAAAAGTCAAGGATTATGTCGATTTAATTGTATTTTGGGGAAGTAATGTATCTGATTTACACTTAAGGTTAGCAAGTAAATATGTTGTTTTCCCTAGGTCTGGAATTATACAAAGTGGAAAAGAATCCCGAACTGTAGTTTGTATAGACATAAGACCAACTCCTACTGAAAAAATTTCTGACATTTCGTATTATGTTGAGCCACAAAAAGACAAGGAACTATTAAAAGCACTAATAAAATTACATGACGGAGAGCGTCTTACAGATGAAAAAATTGCAGGCCTTCCTTTAAAAAGTGTTAAAGATTTTTACGAACTATTAAATGGTTCCAAACATAAAATAATCTTTATTGGCCCCGGATTCACAGCAGGTGGCGATGAATTTGAATCACTTGATTTAATAGCTCAATTAGCCAAAAAAATGGGAATAATACTTATGCCCACAACAAGTGATGCAAATACTTTTGGTTGCGATTTTATAATGCGATCTATGACCCGTTATCCATTTGCAGTAAGTTTTAAGGACAACAAAACCAGTTTCAATGATAATGAATTCAGTCTGGCTAAGTTATTAAAAGAAAATAGTATCGACGCTGCATTAATTGTAAATGCTGACCCAATGTCTAGATTACCCTTTAGATTAGTAAAAAAGATGGCAAAAATCCCTATGGTCGTTATTGACCACCATAAGACACTTACATCCGATTTAGCCCAAGTTATTCTACCAATGAGTATGCCTGGTGTTGAGTGTTCAAGGACATTTATACGATTAGATGGTGTAATAACTATTATTGATAAGGTTTTAGAACCTCCTAAAGGTGTTTTAACTGGTTCAGATATCATTAATAAAATAAACAAATTAATAGATAAATAATAACAAATAACTTTCTAATTGATTCAAAAATTTAATAGTTTTTTTTCAAAATAATTCAAAAATTTTTCAATATTTTTTAAACTAATGTTTAGACAAGTCTTTATTTTTTTGTTTTCTTTATCTTTTTCAAGATTAATAAAAACTTTTCCATATTTGTTCCGATCTTCTATTTCTACATCTAATGGTATTTCTCTTATATCACAATAATCACGGTTTTCTGCAACTCCTACGGCAAATGGGTCGTGTAAAATGGAGCCAAAAAATCCACAATTGTTTAAATGAAAGGTGCTATAGAAATTTAAAATATTATATAAGAATTTGTTATATAGGTTATTTTTATTGAATATTTCTACGTTCTTAAATATTATTTGACGCGTAACATCTAATGGTACTAGAATTATTTTATCACTCATCATGTTAAATACTATTTTTGCAGCTTCAGCGTCCGACCATATATTAAATTCACTAAATTTATTTATATTTCCTTGGACTTTAATTGCGCCTCCCATTATTATAATTTCTTTTATAGATTGAGCAATTTCTGGACTTTTTAAAAGGGCAATTGCTATGTTTGTAAGCGGACCTATTGCAATAATCGAAATTCTTTTTGGATTTTCTAAAATTGTGTTGATTATCAAATCTATTGCGTTCGATTCAGATAGCTTTTGCGTTGGCTGAGGTAAAACAATATTAGCAAGTCCGTTGGCACCATGGGGATTAATCTCGTCATCTAAATAGTTATAAGCCGGAAACCTATAATTCTTTATAATTGGACTGGCTGACCCCCTATATACCCTTATATCCGTGCGTTGTATCAAGTCCAAAATTTTTAATGCATTTAACGAGGTATTTTCAACCGTTGAATTTCCAAAAACGGTTGTTATAGCCTTAATTTTAAGAGTACGTAATTTTGACGCAAAAATTAATGCTAGTGCATCGTCTATTCCCGGGTCACAATCTATTATACATTCAATCATCTAAGGTCTTTATTCCAAATTAATTAGATTCATAAGGAAAAACTACCCATTTGTCTGTTTCTAATACGTAATAGTCTGGGATAATTTTACTTTTTGATTTTTTAATTAATACCGCAATTTTTATATCAGTAATGTCCCTAAAATTTTCTATTAAATGTTTTTTTATCGTTATCAATGTACTTCCCGAATCTATCAGGTCGTCGACTATTAATATTATCCCTGACAATTTTTGGTCGGGTATAACCTTACTTATTACGATTTTTCCCTGTTTTTTATTTCTATAAGATTTACAAATCATTGTAAAAATAGGTAAATTCGAGTTTTTATTTATAATTTTTCCTACTATCCAACCTCCCGTCCCTATTATTAACAAGTTATCAAATTTGTCGGTAATTTTATTACTCAATTTTTTACACAAATTCAAATATTTCCGCCAATTTATTAATAAATAATCGACCAATTTAAATTCACATTATACTAACTAATTAAAGGATTCACAAACAAAATATTTAAAATTCATCTAAACCATTTAAAAACCTAAAATGAGAATAAAAATGGACTCAGAAGAGCGTTTGCTAAGGGCATTTGATTTGGAAGAACCTGATAGAGTCCCGCTTTTTGAGTTAGGAATTAATCCTCACCCTCTTTTAAAATTACTCATTTTTTGGAAAAATATTCCAAGAAAATTGAAAAAAATAATCAAGAATTCTGGTTATTATTATGAATACATTGATGTAGTCCGCGAGAACCTGGGTATGGGTAGTAATTATAGGTCTTTATTTAGAAAACCACTTATGATGAAACCAGCTGCAAGGTTCCTATTTTCTATTCCCGTCAATTGGAAGCAAAATTATCAAAAATTGCTGATGTATTATCTTCCAATTAAATTATTAACTCAGTATGATGGTATTGGATTCCCTGTGTTTCCTTCTACGAAAATAATTGGAAAAAAAGATGGACTAATGGTCTTAGAGTCCGGAATGTCTGTAGATATTGACCCAAAAACGGCAAATATAAGATGGCGTTCAATTGCATTTCCCCCAAATAAAGACGAAAGTATTAGTTATAAGCAATTAAAAAATATTTTAAATATAATCGATGTCAATAATTTCGATTGGGAGTTCAGTATTAAATCATATCAAAAAATTAAATGGATAAATATATGTAAACCATTGACATGCCTTGGATTTTGGGAAATTTGGGATAGTTTGTATGGAGTGCCTTACCTTTCAAAATTCTATTACCAGATATCATCCGAATTTAGAAAAAAATCCGGGCCTATACTAGATTTATGGAACAAATTAGAGAAATTTTTCATTGAAGTAATTGATAGATTTTCAGAAATTGGAGCTAAAATAATTGGGCTGTTAGATGACTTAGTATACGATGAAGGGCCATTTGTTAATCCAAAATATTACAGAAAATTCTTGTTTCCGCACTATAAAAAAGTTATAGACCATGCCCATAGACGCGGTATGCGAATATTTTTACACACTGACGGCAAATTAGACTCAATTATCCATGACCTCATTTCTCTCGGATTTGATGGGCTTCAATCAATTCAAGCAGATGTGAATAATTTCAAGGAAATTAAAGAAAAATTCGGCGACAAAATTTGTCTTATTGGTGGAATATCTTCAAAAAGACTTGAACAAGCAAATGCAAATAAGATTTATAGTGAGACCAAATACAAAGTTTCTATTGGCAAAGTTAATGGTGGATATATTGCCGGCTCTGATAATATGATCCATGACGGCGTTAAAATTGAAAATCTTTTTGCAATGCTTAAAGCCGTAAAAAAATATGGAAAATATAGGTAAATACAATAAATTTTCAAGACAATTCCTTCAAGATTTTCTAATTTATATTTATAGAGCATTTGAGTATTAAAAATAAAAAGATTTAATTACTGATTTAAAAATTATTACTTATAGTTTGTCTTAATTTAATATTAATTGTTCAATGAGGCATAATTATGGTAAAAGTTGGAGACTATGAACTACCTGACGATTTATATTATCATAAAAAACATGTTTGGGCTAAATTAGAAGGTGATAATGTAAAAGTCGGAATTGATCAAATAGGACTTGCGATAGCTGGAAAAATTGTTTTTGTAAAACTAAAAAAATTAGGTCGAGAAATTCCTGCTGGTAAAAGTTTGGGCACTGCTGAAGCAGGAAAAGGTGTAATTCCAATCACTGCTCCAATTACTGGTGAAATTATAGAATTAAACCCCGATGTTGATAAAAGAAATACTGCATTTCTAAATGAAGACCCATATGGAAAAGGCTGGGTCGCCATTTTAAAGCCAACTGGCGACTTGAAGGCTGAACTCGACCAATTGATTTCAGGCGATAAAATAAAAGAATGGGGCGAGTCAGAATTAAAGGAAATAGAATAAAATATTTATTTTCTTTTATTAATTTTTTATTTTTATACAATTATTAAAAATTAGAATAAAATTTCCATTTATATAAAAATTAAAACTCTATTATTGACCCAATAAACTCTGCATTATTCAAAAATTTGTCTAAATTCATCAAATTCTGTCCATTTATTATTACGACTTTAATACTTTCTTTATGACAAATTTCACTTGCGTCAAAGTCAAATACAAAATGATATGATGGGACGTGTTTTTTTAAATTTGCAATTTGATAAAACTTTTTATAATCTAAAATAGGAATTAATTTAGCATCTGGATATTTATTAGGATCTTTATCATAAACGCCGTCTACATTTGTTAAATTGATCAAGGTCTTTATTTTCAATTCTTTGGCTATTAAAGCAGCTACTTTATCTGTCCTCTGTCCAGGCACCATTCCCCCACATAAAGTTATTTTACTTCCAAAATCTCTTACCAATTCACTAATACTTGTATATATTTTTCCTGTTGTCAAATTATTTAATACAAACAACAATAATTTAGCGTTAAGCCTAGTCGCATCAATGCCCAACAAATCTTGGGCTTTCTCTGAGAGTCCTAACTCTTTTGCAAAAGAAGAATATTCTCTGGCTGTTTTACCTCCACCACAGACAATTGCAAAATTATAGTCCTCTTTATATTTAATCAAAATATCCCTAACTCCCATAATGAAATTGGTATCTTTTTTAGCGCCAAAAATTAGGGACCCGCCCATTGAAATTACGAGATTTTTTTTCATTTTATACCATCCGGAAATATTTTAAATCGGTTAAAAAAACCAAGTTTAAATATATCTTTTATCTCTATGATGATTTTATAAACATTAAATTTTTAAAAACTGGTAATTTAATTTTTATCACCAGATTAAATAAATTAGTCTACGATAAAATCTAAACTTGGGCTCGTGGTCTAGCACCTTTCATAATATAGATTAATTCTATATAAGCTAGAATGGATTATGATTCCCGCCCGGGGTATTTTATATCGGTTAAATGTACGGAACGCGGGAGCTCCTGGGTTCAAGTCCCAGCGAGCCCATATTACTTAATTTGTTAATTTCAAATATTAACAAATAAATTCTTTCAAAAAATCATAAGTCCAACTCTTATTTACTTAATAATTTTACTCAAATTAAAAATTCAAATTTCTCCCTTTTTCTCATAATGATTAAAAATTAAGGTCAATATTATAATTGTAATAATATAAAATATTATTTTATTTTATAACAACTCTCCAATGACGTATTAAAAATGATTAAACGATCAGTAATTCCTTTTGGGCTAGCGAGTTTAGATAAACTTTTAGGTGGTGGGTTATCTCCGGGTTGTGCAATTTTAATAATTTCGGAACATCCTAGCACGCGAAAAACGGCATTTATGGGTTATTTTGCTCTAGAACAATTATTAAAAGATAGAGGAAAGGTTTTTGTTATTGAATATTTATATCCACCTCATCAGTTCTATCAATTACCTGACTTTTTGACATCACCTTCGTTTTTCCAAGAGATAACAAAGAAAAAGAGGTATATTATTTTAAATTGTTATGGTAAAGTAGAATTTCCACCAGAATTTAAGTTCAAAGAATCAATTCAGACGATGAGTAGTCCGCATGACCTATCAAAAGTGCGTTATGAAATAGAACGATTGCGAAGAGAACATATTCCAGAAGGTGTTAATGCCAGATGGATTTTTGATGACATCACCAGTATGATCGTTACAGTTGGAGATGAGAATAAGGTACTTAAATTTGTTCGGGATATCTTCCACTTTCTTAGAAAAACAGGTGATTTAGGATTATTTTATATCGAGCGCCGGGCCCACTCTGTACAATTGATGACTGCGTTAGAAGACTTGGCAGGCGCAATAATTAGCCTGAATGTTAAAGAAATAGGCGATTCGTTAATACCTCATCTTAGGGTAATTAAAAACCGAGGGTTCGGATCAGATATTATTTCTGCCGAAGTCCCGTATATCCTAACTCACAAAGGTATATCACTAAAAACTGAAGTTTTAGAAGATTTCGAAACAATAAAAAAGTACATGTCGATCTCTAAAGATGGTATTATCAAATTGTTTGGTTCTGAGTTTTTAGTACTTCCAAAAATAATGTATACAAAAATATTAAAGAAATTATTTGAAAGTACAGATTATTTAACTTATAATGAAACTCTATATAAAGCTGGTAAACTTGCAGGAAAACAATTATATCCATTTTTTTCAAATATAATACGAACTCGCACTCAATTTACTCCTGCTGACCTGATTAACATATTAAATTCATTTGGAATTGGAAAGGTCGAAGTATTGAAAATGGAGCTCCGACGGGGCATATTACAGGTAAGAGTCCATAATTTGGCGCGTTGGGAAACCAATAAACCAATTCATAGCGTAGTGGCAGGACTTATTACATCATGTCTCGAGCTGTTTACTAAAGATCAATGGGATTGTATTGAAATCAAGTGTAATGCAATAGGTTATAGTAAATATTGTGATTTTATAGCAACTCCAGCAGAAAAATTAAAGCCATTAATTTATGAATCCAATTTATTAAAAAATAATTTAAGAATAGATAAAAACGGTATAATAAATATTGAAATGTCCCGTTCATTTTTGATTTCTGATGAAAATTTAAGGCTAATAATTGATAGTATAGAAAAATTAACTGATAAAAAGCAGTCCAGTGAAATTCAATATAATTTAGGAAGACAAATGGCAATTCAATTCGGAAATTATGTGTCTAAAAAGTTAAAATTAGAAGGAGAGGCAATTTTTAATTTTTGGGCAAAAATAGCAAATTCTAAAGGCTGGGGCTCGTTCCATCTGGAATACTTTTCTCCTGAGAGAAAAAGAGCTCATCTATTTGTAGAAAATACAATCATAGGCTCGGTTAAAAACAAATCCGGTGAAATAGTTGACCACTTAACTGCTGGTCTTATTGCAGGGATATTTGAATGTATAACTAATGAAAAAGTAATTTGTAAAGAGGTAAAATGTATAAATAAAGGTGATCCTATTTGCGAGTTCATTGTAAAACCTTTTAACGAAATAATCCCAAAATAAATATTACAAAATATAGTAAAATAATTAATAAAATTATTAAATTTTAATTTTAATTCTATTTTAAACCAAATAAATCGTTTCGACATTAGAATGAAGCAAATTAAGTCCGCGATAGATATAAATTGGAAGATTTTTCCTGTAAAACTTTATGGATATAATGCTAATCAATGTGATCCCAAGAAATGTACATTATTAAAATTAAAACGGTTTGGTTTTGTCAAAATTATTCCTTTTTCTAAAATTTCTAAGGGCCATTTATTACTCAATCCATTGGCAATAAAAGCACTCTCAGCCGAGGACCGAATCTATGCTGAAAAAAATGGAATCGTTGTTATGGACTGTTCGTGGGCTCTTTTAGAACAGTTATTTAATGGTAAAAAAATTAGAGCAGTCAATCGCAGTTTACCATATTTAATTGCTGCGAATCCAGTAAATTATGGAAAACCGTTTAAGTTAAGTAGTGTTGAGGCATTTGCTGCATCATTATTTATTTTAGGCTATAAAGAACATTCAAAAAAGATTTTAAATAAATTTAATTGGGGTATTCAATTTTTGTTATTAAATCAAGAATTATTGGATAGATATTCTAATGCTAAAACTAGTAAAGAAATTATTGAAATACAATCTGAATATTTAAAATAAAAAATATTGAGAAATAATTTTCAATAAAATATTATTTTTATTAATTTATTCCTTTTTTAATATAGTTATCTATTTCTTCATGAGTTAACCGGTAAAATTTGTGGTCTTCAGTTTTAATTACAGCAATCTCGACATTTTTAGCGGTTAATTCGCTTTCATCTACCATAGATTCTTTCAGAGCTTGAATTGAAAGGATTATTGCTTCGTCAAGAGTCAAGTCGCTCTTATATTTTTGGGTTAAAAAATCCTTAACTTTATCAGAATTTTGTCCTATTGACGTCGCTTTAAAACTCCAATATGCACCAGATGGGTCTGTCATGTATAATCTTGGAGTTCCATCCGAATCTACACCTGCAATTAAGAATGAAACACCAAAAGGTCTTGCTCCGCCTCTAGAAGTATATAATTGTTTGACATCGCATATTTTTCTGACAAGTCCAATAGTCGAGATTGGTTCATTGTATATTATCTGGTTATTTTGGGTTTGAATTCGGGCATAATCTATTAATACACGGGCATCAGCAGTAAGTCCCGCAATAGCTGCACCAATATGTGTATCTATATCAAAAATTTTTTCTATTGTCTCGGGCTTTTGGAGGACTCCTACCCTTTTTTCAACAGTTAATACTACACCCTCTTTTGACTTAATACCTATTGCACCTGTACCATGTCTTACCGCCTCAATGGCATATTCTACTTGAAAAATTCTACCTTCGGGACTAAAAGTAGTACTTGCTAGATCGTAACCTCTTTCACCGCCTGTTCCAAACATCATATACACCGTTTTACTTTATTTATAAATTGTTAAGAATTATATGAAAATACTTTATAAAATTTGTCTTAAATCTTTCTTTAATCATTATTTCACAAAATATCTAAATGCATTATAAAAAGTTTAATTAGTTAATACCGAAAACATACTCATTTTAAATTATGGATAACTTGTTAATTTTACTACAAATTGCAAATAAATCTTTTAATTTTCTAATAAAAACATTCAATTAAAAATAATATAAATTGTCGGTTGAAAGTTAAAAAATAGAATTTTGTATTTGTTAGAATTTATGGTAATGGAGGGACTATAGTAACATCTTTTCCATATTCTACACTAAAACTATAATTTATTTTAATTGTTTCCTCTGGTTTTAGTGTTAATTCCCATACTAAAATATTTAGATTATCTTTTTTCGGTTCAAGACTAATTTCTTTAATTGCAACTTTAATTTGTTCTGAGCGCGACATTGGGATCCTATCAATAACTGTAATTTTCTTTTCATCTTTTTTAAAATTGTTGATAATAATGGAATATGTATAATCTTTTCCTAATTTTCCCTTAATAATCCCGGCTTTTTCTGCCTTTCGTTTTAAGAGTTTCTTTTCTACTTTTAAATCATAACTTAATCGTGTACCCAGTTTAAATTCTTCAAATGGCGATATTGTCTTAATTGCAGTTTCTCCTACAAAATCTTTTTCATGAAAAACTTTGACTTTTTCACTCGGTAATAGGACAGTTTCACCATTTTTTATAATGCTTTGAGCAATTACTCCAATTGGGTTCATTGAAGACCAATAATATTCAGTCCTTGAATCTAATTCAAATTTCGTTAAAAGTATAGGATGTGGATTACCATCTGATGGTATATTAACTTTGTTTGGTAATGAAAATATTTGGATACCTGTAGCATTTTCTGAAAATGATGCTGTTTCTTCTTTAATTTCTGGTCTATAATCAAGTTGTTCCTCAACAAAATCGTCTTCCATACTTTCGTCTACCGCTTTTTCTTCCATTTTTAAAGGCTTTGCGGCGCTGGTCAACATTTTTTTCATTGCATATTTACGTCTAGGCGGCGGTGATGGTGGTGGAGGATAATATACATCAATATACCATGGTTCAGGTTCAATTAGTTCTACTGATTGAAAAACAGCGGTAGAAACTTCTAAACCAACATCTTTCCAATCTTCAAAAGTGTTATTTACAATTGATGCCATATATTTTATTTCACATTGGGATTCACTTAAATTTACATCATATATCGGTTCCCAGAAGGCATTCATTACTTGATAAGATACTTTCAGGTCAAATTCTTCATTTTTTTCGGATTCAATTGTCACTATAATTTCATAATATTCATCGACTTTTCTATCATGTAATCGATTAATTTTATCTATTTCGGCATTAATTACAGATAACTTTTTTTCTAAATCTTCTATTTTAAGTTTTAATTCACCGATTTTTGATGATAACTCATTATTCTGACTTATAGTCAGCGAATTTAAATCTTCTAAACGTTTAATCTCGCTTTCTCCACTGGAAAACCATTTTGGAAACTCTACTACAAAATTTTTAAAAATTTGATTAAGATCATTTTTTCGTTGGGTAATAAACCCTAATTCTTCTTTGTTTGAAAAAATTTCTTTCTCTAAATCCTTTCTTTTTTTGATTAATTCGTCTAACTTTTGAAATCCTGTTTGTTCTTGAAATTTTTTATTTACTTTAATATCTACAAGAGTACCGCTACCTAGTCCACTAACCCTTATACTATTTGGATCGCAAAATCTTGAAATTTTAGGTAACTTTATTTCATTAGTCCCCACTTCTAACGCTACATTTCCATTCCTTTCTATTTTTGCGCCATCCCTATACAAAACAACTTTACTTATTTGAGTATCTAAAATTATTGGATTTTCTTTCATTTTAATTCATTTTTTTAATTTTTAAACTTGTGATCTACTCGATATTAATCAAATTATGAACATTAAATAATAAAAACATTGGGTAAAAAATTTTCAAATAACATTTTAAAATTCTCAAAAGTTTAGTAAACATATTATTACTTTTGCTTTTATTTTGTTTTTCTAAACTTTATTTGGTATTTAATGTATATTTTTACATATACCTTGATTTTCTACTTTTAATATTTTAAAAGAAATTAATAGGATAAATCTTTAAATCAATTAACAATTCAAAATTAAATATGGAACAGAGATTAACTCGATTTAAAAACACCATAAAACTCGCTTATAAAACCAAATTTTACGGAGCTGAAATGAGGAAACGAAACTTAAAACCAGAAGACTTCAAATCGATCGATGACTTAAAAAAAATGCCAATTATTTCAAAAAAGGACATTGTTAAGGATTTTTGGGCTGTTATTGGAGACCCTAAAAATGTGTATAAATTTCATACCACTTCAGGTACTTCAGGGACTCCAACAGTTGTGGGTTTTACTTATAATGACTGGGATGTTTATGTTGAACAGAATGTTAGGTGTTTAAAATTAGCTGGAATTGATAAAAACGATATTGTTTATAACTCTACTCCATACGGCATGTTTTTTGCAGGTTTTGTTGTCCATGATGCTGCTAAGGCATTAGGAGCAAAAATTATACCGGCAGGTAGGCTATCTACAGGTAAACAACATCTAGACTTGATGAAATTATTTAATGCCACAGTATTTATAGGGATACCACAATATTTATTGAAGCTTGGATATTATCTTCAAGATAACGATAAAGACCCAAGAGAATATTCATTAAAAAAAGCCTATGTATTAGGTGAGCCATTACCAGAATCAAAACGGAAGAAAATAGAAGAAATGTGGGATATTGATGTACGAATTGGATATGGACTAAGTGAAGTAGGAGCTGGAGCAGAATGTGAAGAAAAAATGGGCATTCATTGGCCTACAGACCATATTTTAGTTGAAATAATAAATGAAGACAGTTCTGGTAAAGGTGAACTTTGTTATACAACTATTTCTAAAACGGGGACCCTTGCCATCAGGTTTGCATCTGGAGACCACTCCCGAATTATTGGAAAATGTGCTTGTGGACGCGATTCTATACTTATCGATTATATTGAAGAGCGGTTAGACGATTTAACAAAAATTAAAGGAACTCTTATTTCACCTTTTACAATAGAATCCGAACTTTTTAAAATAAATGAAATTAGAAATTATCTGTTTGTTGTGGATTCAAATAGAGGGCTTGACGAAACAAGACTTTATGTTGAGCTGTACAGTGAAATGGATCGAAAGTTAATGACAAAAATAAAAAGTGTAATTTCAGCTTCAACTTCAATTAATACTACTGTTAAAGTTATTGAAAAAGATTTAATCCCTATTATTGGAAGAAAGGGAAAAAGATTTATTGATTTACGAAAGAAAAATGCATATGAAAATGTAATACGCAAGTTTGAAAAATCTGTCTAAATAATTTTAAGTAAATAGTGATGTGTATTAATTTGAATAATAAATTCAAACTGATTAGTTTCGATTTTGATGGAGTAATTACTGTTCAAGTCAATTCTTGGGGCTTTTTAAGGGATTATATGAATATCCCAAAAGGTAGAATTGATGATTATAAAGTCTCATTAAATCCACGAGAATTTAGAGAAACAGAACATATTTTATTTAAAAAAGCAAAATTACATTATCGAGATTTTATTGAAGCTGGAAAATTATTAACTTTACAACCTCTTGTTAAAGAAGTAATAAAAGAATTATATGAAAATGGGTTAATTATAATTATAAACTCTTCTGCACCTAATATTATGATACATCAAAAAGTTAAAGAAATTGGTCATGAATATATCCGACAAATTTTTGCAATGCACCCATTATTTGATTATAAAGGTTATTTCTATGATACATTTTTACCATTTGAAACTGACAATTACGAAGTCGACAAAATAGGAGCTATAAAATTTATGCAAAAGAATTATAATATTAAAAAAGATGAAATTGCTCACATTGGAGACGGAATAACTGATGTAAAAGTTTTTAAAGAATATTTTGGAATAAGTTTCAATATACATAACGAAAAAGTAAGAGAATATTCCCAGATACATATTGATTCATTAGGAGAACTTATTAATATCTGTTTATAAAATTGTATATCATAATATTGACTTTTAATTTCATTTTAACTACAATCTAATTAATTATATCTGGTTTATTCCAAAAAAAATGAACATGCGATTCATCAATTATTAAGAACTTCTTAAAATCATAATAAGAGCTTATTCTTAAAAATTGATCAACTAGATCAAGCTCTGGATCAATTCTCAATTTTTCTTTAGGTGGAATTGATTTTTTACAGATTGGACATTCTATTACATCTGGAAAATAATCCATTTCAGGGAATTTCTTTATATCTGGATACCAAATTATTAGTGTTTTGCAAGAACAAAAATATACCCCAAAAATATAAAGTTTTTTTTCTCCTTTTTTGTTAGCATTCATATTTTTAATACCTAATTCAAGTCGTATTTTGTATTTTAATTTATAAATTACATAATGAATATCCACAATCTCTACAAATTAAGCATTTTCCTTCTCTTATAATGTTCATGCTCCCACAATCTGGACAATGTTCCTTATTTTTTTCTTGAATTGCTTTTTTTCCGAAAGTTAAAACTTGTTCGCTCCTAGACTTATCCCTATAAACTGTCACTCCTTTACAACCCAACTTCCATCCCATAATATAAATTTCCTTGATTTTTTCTAGCGGGGTTTCAAAAGGGAGGTTGATTGTTTTACTGATCGAATTATCAACAAATTTCTGAAATTTCGCTTGCATTTTTAAGTGGTCTTTAGGGTCTATCTCAAGCGCTGTTATAAATACTCTTTTAATGTTGTCAGGTAGTTCAGTATCCTGTATTGAGCCAGTAGCCAGCAACTTTTCAATTACCTGTTCCGAATAAAGTCCTAAATCCTTCAATTTTTTTTCAAGATGTTTATTCAAAATTGTAATTATCTTGCCATCTAACATTTCACGAGTATAACCAAGTCCATAAACAGGTTCTATACCACTTGAACAATCAGCAAGCAAGCTAATTGTTCCAGTAGGTGCAATGGAAAGTAATGTTGCATTTCTAAGCTCTTGTTTTTTATAATAGATACTTTTATCAATATATGGAAATGGACCTTTTATTTCTGCTAGATGTTTAGAAGATGATTCAGCCTCTTTTTTTACGAATTTCATAAGTTCTTCGGCTACTTCTAGTGCTTCAGGACTATTATATGGTATTTCTAATTGAAATAATAAATCCGCAAAACCCATAACTCCTAAACCTATTTTTCTTGTATTTTTAACCATTTCTGAAATCTCTTTTATGGGAAATTTACTCATATCAATGACATTGTCAAGAAAATGAACTGCTATATGTATAATATCCTTTAATCTTTGGTAATTAATAGACTTATTTTTCACTAATTTAGACAAATTAATTGAACCTAAATTACAAGCTTCATATGGATATAAGGGGACTTCTCCACATGGATTAGTGCTTCTTATAATACCAAGATTTTTTAACGGATTGTTTTTATTTATTGTATCTAAATATATTACTCCTGGGTCACCACTCATCCATGCCATCATACTAATTAAATCTAAGATTTTATTTGCATCTACTACTTTTACTACTTCATTTGTCCTAGGATTTATCAAATTAAATTCTTTTTTATTAAGCACTGCTTCCATAAATTCGTCCGTTATTGCAACAGAAATATTAAAATTCTTTAAAAAATTGGGGTCTACCTTCGAGCTAACAAATTTTATAATGTCTGGGTGCGTAATGTCTAATATTCCCATATTTGCACCACGTCGTCTTCCCCCTTGTTTGATTACGTCTGTAGTAATATCGAATATTTTCATAAAACCAACTGGCCCAGCCGCAGCTGGCAGACCTCTAACCAAATCATTAAATGGCCTAAGATTTGAAAAATTAAATCCGGTTCCACCACCTGTTTGCTGAATTATTGCGGCATTTTTCAAGGTAGAAAATATACTATCTAAATTGTCATTTATTGGTAATACAAAACACGCTGATAATTGCTGAAAAATCGTGTTTGCGTTCATTAAAGTTGGTGAATTTGGTAAAAATTCCAAATTGTCCATTATTTCAAAAAATTTTTTTTCGGTATTATTGACCTCTTTTTCCGAAAAACCATATTGTAAATCGGCAGATGCAATATTTTTTGCAACTCTTTTTAACATATCTTCAGGAGTTTCAAGGATATTCATATTTTTATCTCTAATTAAATATCTGGCTTCAAGAATTTTGATTGCAGTTTCTGTAAAATTTACCATATCGACCACATTCTATTTTCAAAGATTTAAAAATGTCCAAATTTATATTTATATTCAAAATGGGTACCAATTTCTCTTAAAAGGAGTTGATACTCCAATAAGATATTCTCATATAGATTTCTTGCCTTAAATTTAATTTCTTTTGAGTTACTCATGTTCATTATGCACTTTAAAGCATTTATCGCTGATTTTATAAGATACTGGTTTCCTTCAATAATTATATTAAAATCAAAATGTTCTGGACATGCCCACCACAATTTACAAGAAAATTCTCCCTTATCCAGTAATCTCCTTACAGTTTGGTAGCAATCTTGAAATTTTGTGTCTGTTTTGTCCTTTTTCGATTCATCTTTAATTAACTCTATAAATTCATAGACTTTTTCTTGTAATTTGTTTTGAATTATATGTAACCTATTTACAGGGTTTGCCCATAAAGGATATGGGACTTCATTAATTATATTTTCATGCGTGGTACTCCAACTACTGTCAATAGGACGGATCACACTGGCTGATGGATATAAATTCAATATATCGTCTACAAATACAAGTTCAATATCTTCATTCTCATTTATTAAATTAATAAATTTCTCCAAAAATAAAGTTTCATAGTCCTTAATATGGTGTCCAAATGTTTCTCCGTCTAATGCTATTATCAAATAATAATCTTGTTCAAATAACACTTCCAATTTCCTTATTAAATCCATGGCAGAAATGTCTTTAAACGCAATTTCATTGCTTATAATAGAATCTCTGAAAAGTACTGCCAAATCATCGTATTTATAATATTTATTAGTCGGCCATTCTGCTGGACATGCTACTCCATCGGCAATTATCCATTTAAACCCCAATTTCTTTACCACATTTAATGTATTTTGTGAAATGCACATCTCTGGCGGGAAAAAACCCTTGATACCAGCAAAATTCTCTAAAACACTACTATTATATTCTTCATTTAATTGGATTTGTCTCTCTACTTCCTCTGGTGGAAGGAGTGGTAAAATTGGGTGGTACATTCCTGACCCTGTAAAGCGTATTTTTTCTGCCAATACCAGTTCATTAATTAATGAAATAACTTCTTCAAATTCATAGGTCTTTAATAACTCAGTCAATGAGCCATTAATATTTAGCGTAATTTTTGCATTACTCAATTTCTTTATGACATTTAAAAAAGGGATATAACTTTCTTGGGCTATTTTTTTAAGAATTGTATATGATTGACAAGGAGGTTGATATATATGTAAAAGTAACGCAATATGTATCATTTTAATTATCACATTCAATATTGATTCGTTCTAAACCTATGTACCCAATATTGTAGAAATTTTCTTCTTATAATATATTTTTGAACTTAATTAAAATTTTTTATAGAATAGTATAAGTAAAAATATATTAAAAATTCGTGGTTAAAAATTTTTAAAAAATATATAAAATGCGTCTAAAATTTCGTAAATATAGTGATAATCGAAATTTTTTTAAGAATTAAAAAAGTAACTATAATAATCTCTATATTTTCATAAAGTTTATAAAAAGATTTAATTAATAAATATTTACTAATCTCAATTGATTGTATTACTTAAAACAATCAGAGGGAACCGTCAGTGTCTGTTCTAAATGGAGATAATCCAGTGCGGAAAGCAATTGCCTATATTGCCGAAAATAATACAGATGGAGCAATAAAAATTTTATTGGAAACACTACACCATGAAGATTGGAGTGTGCGGTCATATGCTGCTCAAATTATAGGTGAACTGGGCAAAATTAACCCAGAAATAATAACTTCTGGCGATTTAAATGTCCTTGATAAACTTATTGATATAATTAAGTCTGATAAAGATGGGTGGGTCAGAGAATCTACAGCGAAAGCACTGGGAAAGCTTGCTAATAGCACAATATTACCGACAGCTGATCTTAAATCAATAATTGAAGTATTAAATAAAATCTTAGAATCTGATGAACATGACGGTGCACGAGGTACAGCAGCTCAAACGCTTGGCGATATTGGTTATAAAAACCCTGACTTAATAGTTTATTCATTACCAATAATCAGTCGAAGGTTGAAAAAAGATTCATCTTGGATTGTTCGATATTATGCAGCTTATGCTCTTGGAATGATTGGCTCAAAAGTCCCAAAAAAAGTCGAAAAATATATTTACATCCTAAAAGATATGGTAGAAAATGACCCAGACCCTGGCGTAAAAGATAGCGTAAAAGAAGCCCTTAAAAAAATTTCTGAAGCTTTTAATGCAGAATGATTAAATCTATTCTTATTTTTCATAGCCTTAAATTAATTAAAATATTTGTATTATTTTTCACCCAATTTTTATAAGTTTAATATCTAAATTTTTATTTATTTCCACCACATGAGCTTGGTTTCCTGCTCTATAATTTGCAGCTGAGAAAATACTCAATAATTTATTATCGAAAAAATATTTGTATCCCTGTAGAAAAGCTTCGTGTGCTCTAATAAATAACTTAATATTGTTCCTTGAAATAAAATCACGGAATGCTTTTTCTCCAAATAATTTAATACCAATACCCCTAAAGCTATCTGTAAAAAACTGTATATCTTCTGTAGGGTCATTCCATATTAACTGCATTAACATTAAATTATCAATATCTATATCGCTTAAAAAACGGTTAAGGTCATTTATTTGTTCTATTTTTTCAAGATTTTCTGGCAGGCCACCATGAACGCAAAATATTCTACTTTCAGTAATTAATGCAAGAGGAAATGCCCCATATAAATCTGAATAATTGTTATATAACTCTTGTCCATATCGACCGTATACGACATTATAAAAACCATAATATTCATTCATTGAAGTAGTTTCGTGGTTTCCACGTAATAAAATAACTTTATTTGGAAAGTATATCTTTAATAAAAGGACATAATTTATCGACTCTAATTGCATTGGCCCTCGGTCTACGAAGTCTCCTAAAAAAATAATTTTTTCGTAATAATTATATTCATTTCTTGAAATAAGACTTTGGATACTCACCAAACTCTCGAAATTGCCGTGAATATCTCCAACAAATAATAATTTACCCGAATGTCCTATTTTAATCAAATTTGGTTCCTTTTTTAAAATTTCTCTGGCATTTGAAATTAAAAACTTTATATTGTTTAAGCTTAATTCCGAAACTTTATCTGGATTATCTATTATTTCCTTAATTTTTTTCCTTGAAATTATGCTATTATTCATTATAACTCCTTGTCCATTTTTTAATTGAATTAAACTCTTGTTTAATATTCTTATAAATTATTTAAAAAATAATTACACCTTATTAAAATTAATTTTATTTTTGTATATTTTATTATTATTACTATAAGTTTTTAAAATTTGAACCTTGTACCTACAAAATTTGGCGGTCGAAATACTGTGGAAAAAAACATGATAATCTTTTTTGATTTGGACGGTGTATTAATTGCAAATAAATTTTTTACTACATATTATTTGGACCAA
>SUPR01000029.1 GCA_005191425.1 Candidatus Helarchaeota ASGARD archaeon Hel_GB_B | reverse complement strand
AGCATTTCACAGAGTTCTATAATATTAAATCAAAAGTCCTTTTATTGGGATTAGATAAAGTAAAAAAATTTAATGAAATTAAATACGCAGATGGATTTTTAGACATTTTCTATACTATTAAATCAATGAATCTAATTAATATCGATCAAATAATTGAAAACATTTTAGATCAAAGCCAACCAATTGGAATAAAAATCAGCATTAATGCAATATCAATAATATAAATAATACTTAAAGTGGCAATTTGATTTTTCCTTTTTTTCATATCATGAATCCAAAATGCAATTACAAAAAAGTGTAAATATCCAATAGGGATAATTAGCCATGGAAACGAGAAATTCCAGAAGGGATAATACCAAATAAGTAATCCAGCATAATTAAGAAACATTTCAATAAGCATTGCAAGTACTGAAAATAATATTGCATAAAACCAGCGATTAGGGATCATTTTAAAAATTTTTTTAGTTTTGTCTTCAGGTATCATTTTTAAAAATACAATTCCCAAAATTGCGAACATTAAAGTTATCTCTAAATTTAAACCCACGAAAATGATAAGCATAGTATTTCCGACCGAGCTGGTCCATAATGCACTGACACCAGTAATATGAAGTACCAAACTATTCCAAATTTCGTTAAATATGTCCATACCATAAAATCCAAGAGCTCCCATGATAATTTCATAGTTCTTTTTTTGATATTCATTGGCATAGATGTATAAAACGATTATCAATAGTATTATGAATATCCAGTTAAAATTACTAAAATTTCTTAAATTTGTTAAAGCTGCAGCTGATTCAGGAGTAACCATAATATTAGTACCAAATTTTAGTTTAAAAGATTTTTTAAAATCTTTAAGTTGTTCTTAGAATTGGATGACCGGGCTTAACATCCATAAATTCGCCTTTTTTATAGACAATTTCGCCATTTATAATTACATACTCAATACCTTCTGAATAGAGACGAGGATTTTCATAAGTAGCTTTATCGATTATTTTATCAGCGTCAAAGATAGTGATATCTGCCCAATTACCTTCTTTTATTAACCCTCTATCTTTAAGGCCTAATTTTTGAGCTGGAAATGAGGTCATTTTTCTTATTGCATCTTGTATTGTAAGTGCTTTTAATTCCCGGACATATTTTCCAAGGACTTGTGTAAAAGTGCCATTACAATATGGATTTGGAAATACATTACTATTTTCAGGAATTACCTTACCATCTGAAGCAAACATGGATAATGGATGGGTTATTGTAATTAGGTTATCTTCTTCACTCATTGAAAGATAAGTACCGCTTGCGTTACCATTTAATTCGATTAATACTTTAATTACAGCTTCACGAGGATCTAGATTTTTATCCTTAGCTATTTTATAAATTGTTTTTCCATTAAATTCTTCATTATCCGGTGCACTTACATATACTTTTTTCCAGTCTTCAAATTCTTTAATTTTTAAAAAGCTACTTACAATTTGATCCATTTCCATATAGATTCTATTTTTTAATTCAATATCTGAACGCATCTTTTTTAAAATATCAATGCCTTTATTAATATCTAATTTATCTTTAGATTGATATACCCATGGAGGAATTAGAGCAAAGAGAAATGTATAATTAGATGCATGTGGAAATACATCAAAAGTAATTTCAAGTCCTTTATCTCGGGCTTTTTCAACTAATAGATATGCGCGTTTGATATCACCAATCCAAAATCCAAATGGTTTAAAATGGGAAATTTCAGCTGAAACGCCAGATCCTTCGACAATTTTTATAACTTCCTTAGTAGCACGGACAAGTCCACTTGCAAATCCTCTGAAATGAGTTGTATAAATACCATTATATTTTTTAACAACTTTACAGAGTTCTATAATTTCTTCAGTTTTTGAAAATGAACCTGGTGGATAGTCTAATCCAGTTGACATTCCAAATGCCCCGCGTTTTAACTCTTCTTCTAATAGGTCTTTCATTTTCTGGAGTTCATCTGTATTAGGCGCTCGCTTTTTTAATCCCATTACCTGTATTCTCAACATTGAATGCCCAATGAGTGGTATTGTATTAATTACTATACCTTCTTTTCTTAAACTTTCGAAAAATTCCGTTAAATTGCGAAATTTAAGTGTATACGACCTTACTCCTGTAATTGATGCTAACATATTAGCAAGAACAGTTGATTGAGAATTTTCCGGGTCCATTGGCGTTAAAGAAAAACCGCAATTACCAATAACATGAGTTGTTACACCTTGAGTAATAACATTTTTAGCTGGAGCTGTAATCGTAAGATCCGAATGCGTATGAATATCAATAAATCCTGGTGATACTATTAGCCCAGTAGCATCTATTTCTTCATCAAAATTCTTACTATCTATTTTACGAGATATCTCATTAATTTTTCCATTTATTACAGCAATTTCTGCTTTATACCAAGGATTTCCCGTTCCATCAATAATTTTTCCATTCCTTATACAAACAGACTTCATAAATAATCATTTCCTTTATTTAAGAATAACCTAATTTTAAAATTTTAATTAAATAAAAATTATAAGTGTATTGAAATATTTTATAAATTAATGAATTAAATTTATTTCTAAATTGATGTTAGTTAAGAGAGATATTTAATGAAATTTCTGGCTTTTTCTGATTTTCACGGACTTTTTGGTTATAAAAATTATTTTGTAGATGTAAAACAAAAAATAAAAAAATATTCGCCAGATTTTGTGATTTTATGCGGTGATTTTAGAAATAAAATATCAATAAATAGATTAGAAATGCGGGTCAAACATTTAGAATTACCTGTTTATTACGTCTGGGGAAATGATGATGAATTTAATATCGATTTTAAGATGCAGTTTGGAAAAAATTGCCATTTAGAAATTTTTAATTTAAACGATGAAAATTTTTGGATTACAGGGATAGGGGGTGATGAATATGACATGGTCTGGAATATCAGTAAATTCAAAAAGATTTTGCAAAAAAATATAAGCTCATTGAAAAATTTCATATTAATTTCTCATGTCCCCCCTTATTCAATTTGTGATAAAACGGTTGATGGAAAACATGCTGGAGTTAAGGAATATTTAGATCTGATTCTTGAATTTAGACCTAAACTTGTTTTATTTGGTCATATTCATGAAAATTGGTATAAAACTGCAAAATTAAAAAACATAATTTTTCAAAATGTTGGTCCTAAAGGAGTGTATTTTCAATATGATAACGCCGAATTTACAATCATAAATTTGAGTTAATGAATCCAACATGAATTCTATATATTGTTATAAAAGAATTTTAATATATTTATTTAATTCTATTAATCTAATTTCATAAAAAATTATGAATTTAAGAATTAAACTAATCATGATTAAAAATGACACAACAAAATACGTACTATGAATTAGAACAAGCGTGGAAACATTTATTTAACAATAATTTAAAAATCATTGACAATTTATGCAATGACAATAAATGTTATCAGGCATTAATTTTACTTTTTAAATCAGGACTGAAATCTGCAATAAAAATAAATAATGACGAATTATTTAAGAAACTTTTGGAGAAAATGGACTATATTTTTTTAATTTTAAATAAAAAGAATCAGAATTTATTAAAGAAATTACAAGAAAATATTTAAAATCAAATAAAAGTTTTACTTATTTTCATAAAGAAATTAAATTTATAGCAAAATATATTCTTTTAATTATGTCAATTTTATACCATTTGGAATTGGTTTGTTTTTGTAGTATAATTGAAAATTTTCATCAAATCCAATAAAACCTCTTGCAATATATTCAAGAGCTAGAGGGAAAATTTTCCAATCACCAATTTGTTTTAATTTATTTTGGTGTTCATCTGAAATTTTTTTAAGCATGTCCTTGTTATTTGGTTGTTTAAGGTCCTCCAATAAAATGTTAGGAGGTAATTCTACTTTAAGGGGTTTAGAAATTAGAATAATTGGTCCACCGTCTATTTTTTCGGTTACAATATGTACGCTTGACCTTAATTCTTTTTCTCCTGCTAATATTGCGTCCATAACGGCGTGGTCGCCAGTATATTTCCGTCTATGTGTTTGAGGGTCTATAATTGATAAATCTGCAGGATGAACATTAATTGTTGTAAAATTCTTGAAGATTACTTCAGTCACAATAGCCATATATCCACCTAAAACAACTGCATCAATGTCCCGTTCTTTTAAAAAATTTAAAGTGATTAAATCATAATCTTTTCGTACCTCTAAATCGCTTATATCATCAAGTCCTTTTTCTCTGTAAAATTTTTTTAGATCATTAATTTTATATTCAAGATTATATCTATTTGCAATTTCCCGAATTTTACATTTCTCAGGATCTGGATTATTACTAAACAAAAAGACTAGTTCAAAAGGTGAATTATGCCCTAATTTTTGTTGGTACTCTAATATTTTCTGAATATTAGTCCCGGAGCCAGACATAAATCCTGCTACTCTCATTATTTTATTACTTTTTTTGAAACCCTCATAAAACAATTTAATATTTGCCATTTCGTTTTCTCCATTTATAATTAGAAATTTAAAAAGAAAATTTTCGTATAATTTTTAGTCCTTAACGTGACATTTAGTTTATTATAATATTATCGTTTTTCAATTCTTTTAGATTTTATGATAATTGCGAGTATTATTAATTTTGGAATTAAATTTTTTAGATTAACCAAAAACCAAATTCAAATTTAATTCAAATAAAAAGTATATGTTTAAGGTAGAAATTATTTTATTAAAATTAAACAAAACAAGTTAGTATTTTAATTTAAACATAAATTAAATTATTCAAATGATTAGAAACTATTGAGATTTTATAATGATTTTTTATGTGAAAATTTATCGTTATTTTCATTAGAAAATTGAATCAAAAAAAAGAATAAAAAAAATTAAAGGTCTTCAAGATTTTTTTCATATTTTACAATTTCATCAAGATATAATTGGGCTGTTTTGCTATCACCAATTTGGAGCGATAAATGGGCTGCTTTGATATATAAAATACAGACATTGATGAAGTTTTTATTATTGACTTCAATTTCTGCTTTTTTATTAATTTCATTTATTTCGTTTAGGAATTTATTAATTAATTTTTCATATTTTAATGGAACATTATTTTTCATAATTTCAAGAGTTTCATGGATTTTATTGGAAATTTCAGTTGCTTTATCTTCAAGACCAATTTCTTCGGCATATTTTTTAGCTTCGTCGAATATTTCTACTGCACTAACGAGGTCGCCTTTTTCTTTGGAATTTTTTGCTTTATTCATTAATGATGTAATTTCATCTTTATTCTTTTTCCAATTATTAATTATTTTCTTTATGTAATTAGTTATTTCAGGTAATGGTGTTTTTGAGAGTTCATTTAAAAACCATTTTTGGAAGACATAATTCGTTAATTTTAGATGTTTATTTAAATATACCATATCTTTTTTGGGGACACCTTTTATTGGGGGGACTATTTCTTCATCATCCTCTAATTTTGTTGTAATATCAACTATTTGACTTTTTTCTTTATCTTCTTCAATAATTTTTGCCAATTCCTCTAATGGAAAGGGTATAAAGATATTCTTTTTTCTTAAGTCATCGAAGGCTGCCAGAATTTCTTCAGTTTTTGTTTTTTTAACTTCCAGTACTGCTTCAATCAATGCTGGGGTCATAAAAAAGCTTTTTTCTTTTTGAATTGTCAATGCTAAGGTTAAAATCATGCTCTCGAAATTTGTTAGATTTTTCTCCATTTCACTTGTAATATTTGGGTTTACTCTATGTGGCCAAATCAAGGATGCTTCAAATACTTGTTCTACTAGTTTACCAGAATTTTTAAAAGGCTTTATATAACCAGAAAACTGCTTTAATTCTTTTTCATATTTATTCTCAAATAAATTCAGAAATTTTCTTAAAGACTGTCTTAGTTCACTTGATGGTTTTTGGTCTAATATGAGTCCAACTCTGGTATAATTTCCTTCTTCAACTAAAATAATAAAATTAGCATATGTTAGTTCAAAACCGCTTGTAATTGCATCTTTTCCTGTTTTAATATGAGAGCCAGTTTGAAATGAAGCAATAGCCGTTAGAAAGCCAGAAATTAAGTCGGGATCAAAAGTTCTTTCTTGAAATGAATGGTTATAGATTGTTATTCCAGTTTCTTTATATAAAATCATCAGGTGTTGGACATTCAAAATATCAGAAAATTTCTGATTAACTTCTCTCATTCTACGGATTTTTCGTCTAATTCTAGGAGCTCTAATTGTAAATTGATAAGTAAGAACTGAGGCTACCCCAATTGCCACTACAGTAAGAATAAATGGAAGATTACGGACAAATAATCGAACTGGTGTTAAAACATTTATCCGGGCATGTGAAATAAACGATGCATTTACTATTGAATAATCACCTTCATAATCAATAGACACAGTAAAATATTGTGCATTTGACGCTTCATTGGGTATTTTAATGTTTGATATTGCTATCCCCGTAGTTAATGTGGTGGACTTTTGGGTCAATGAATAGCCATTATCGAATAAAATTTTGAAATTAATGGTAGCTTTTGAGATTGGAACGCCATTTTCAGTGTTAGTCAACTTAACTTCTAAAAAGATATAATTACCTACCATAACTTCTTGGGGGAGTGCAGATATTAATTCAAGAGAGGTATTAAATTTCTTATTTACGGAATAATTTTTAAAGTCAGAGCAAGAATGATATGTATTTGTTCCTAAATATTTTACTGAAATATAGATTTTCTTAACACCATCAGGAATATGTTCAATGCTATAACTGGCAGTACCATTTTCATTGGTCCCAAATGATTTATAAACAAGTAAACTGCTATTTCCTGTATAAAATAGATATGTTATGTTAAATATAACGCTTGTACCTATCATAGGCCCGAAATCTAGGCTTGTAAGGTTAGCGTGAAATGATATATTTCTTCCAACTCTAATATCATTGTAATATTCTGCAGTAATATTAATAAAAGTCACATATTTGTCCAGTACATTAATAATTCTAGACCCTTTAGTTTCTGCAATTTTTTCTGTTCCTGAATAGCTGCAATTCACCCGAATTTTATTTATATTGTCAGGCAATTCAGAAATAAAATAAGTAGCAACACCATTACTATCTGTTAATATCGTTGTGTTAACTGAATCTATGATAATTGTATTATTTAAATATGTAAGGTTAAATTCAAGCATTTTATAATTTAATCTGGTCCCATTACTAAAAGATAAAGTAGAATATATGTATAATGGCTTCCCAATTCGGACATCTGATTCAGTATAATATGTTATATTTATATTAGTGGGCTCTTTATTCAAGACATGAAGTGATATATTAACTTCCTTAGTTGCATAATCTCGCAATGCTTGGGCTTTTATTGTAATGTTATAATCTCCTCCGGTAATATTATAGGAAGGAAGTTCAATTGAATCCATATAAGTGTGGATTATTTTACTCATTAGACCCGTTGCAGTTGTACCGGGTATGTACCAAGTCAAATTACCTTCTGTATCATTTTCAAACACAATGTCTTTCCCATGAAAATCGTCAATAAAACTTGCTGCAATTTGGATTGTTTCACCTTCATAAGCTGTAATTTCCTCAAATCCATTTATATCAAATGATAATAAATTCTCGGGTATTTCATCTATCTTGAAAAATATTCTTATCTCTTTTGTTTCAAACATATTTGATGTTGCAATAATGGTTATTTCACCTTTATCGCCTTCGTGGAGCCCTGTTGTATCTAATGTTATATCATATCGACCAAAAGTATCAAAAGGGTTCCCATACCAGACATCTGAAGACCAATTTGGATATGCATATATTGCTGCAGGATAAATTCCATCATAGGGCGCAGTACCGTTCTTATAAATAATCTGAATTTTATGCGTATTGTCACTAAAATAAGGATTTGGGTGCACCCACCATGACCCATTTCTAAATACATTTCCATAATATCCTGTGATATTCATTGTAGCATTAAAATGAGTAATGATCTGAAATCTTATCGAAAAATTTGACTCCTCGTATCCAACTTTATGAGCAGAAATTACTAAAGTATAATTTTTTGAAGTAAGTTGGTTTGTATATATGGTAATATTATAATACCCACCACCAAATTCTGATACATTGTATTGAGTTCTGCTTGTCATATTAATAGAAATGTCGCTGGACGCATTTAATATACCACAGTTTAATTCAGTATTATTATAAAATGCGTCTACTAATACCAATTCTCCAGCTTGAAACGGTTTTGATTGATTAATATTGTCAGATATTTCATAAAAGTCCGCGTGGTATTGTACCTCTATATTTGAAAAGTTATAACCTATTGAAGTGCCATTGAACCACTTTAAAATTATTTTAAACATCCCATTTGAAGTCATATTATAGGGGTCAAATGAACAGTAATAATTACTGGGTAATTTCTTTTGAGTGTGGATTAGTCTATCTGACGAATTATAAATTGTTAAATTAATGGGAGTTATTGAATTATATATCCTAAATGTATTATTAACAGTTAAATTATGATTTATAAAAAGAGAATCCTTATAGGTATTTAGTATAATATTACCAATATAATTGTGATCTATACATTTTATTGCGTAAAAATTATCGCTTGCATTTATTAATAAATAATTCCCTGAACGCTTCCAATCAGAACTACTAAGAATTAATTGGCTAGCACTAATTAATGAAACATTCCAGCTTTTTTGTAATGTTATATTCAATTTTTTTGCAAATGAATCAATGATAAAGTGAGCATAAAGACTTATGTTTATATTTACGGTCGGTAATTGTGAACCTGCATAAAACTGAGTTAATGCATGTGAAGAATTACTCAATCTTGTATTTGAAATTGCCATGAAATTAACAAAAGTAGTCGAAGTCACTAAGATTGAAACATTTGAGTTTGGAATAAATTTAGAAAATGAAACATGCCCCCGACCAGGAGAAGCCCCATTTAATACATCAATTGTTGTTGTTGCTGAATCATTTATTTTCATATTAATATCTTCAGGGAAAAACAGTTGAGTTAAATTTATTATAGAATAATAATCAATCGAATTAAGTTCCCATCTATTATTTTTATATTCCAATGCATCACCGTTGTCTATTCCCTTTTCATCGTCTGCATACCACCATTCAACAAATGCATATATACCACCGGTTTTCGTCCCATTTAGAATTATAAAAAAGGTATTATCACATGTTTCTGAATTGTTAATTATTTTATTGCTTTGAAAATTAAAAATTATAAACTCGCTTTTAGCATTGAATAGATTTTCAATAGTAACTGTTTCAGATTTCATTAGTAATTTATCCGGTTCTAAAGATAAATCTCCGGTATCGGTCGCATTATACACCTCTACCCATAAATCATATTTTCCTCTATATTGTAGATAAAGTCCAATTTTATTTATCCTACTGAATTGTGCATTTAAGCTGAAACCTTGTGCCCATTCATCATAAACATCCTCCTGAAAAATGTTATTATGGTCTTCTGCAATATCTTCTACTATTAATGTATAATTTTGAGAGATACCGAAAAAACCTAATTTAGTTGCCGTAAAATTCCAGTTATAAGTATTTATTTTAATTAAGTGCGGCGTCCTACCTAAAAAACTTTGAGTTTTATTACAGGTTAAGACAGCATTAGTATTATTTTCAGCGTATAATGAATTAGGATTAGTAATTGGGCTTTCAACAAATCCTGAATTACTATTTTGAATGAAATTATTGCTTTTTTTGCTGTTTAATTTATTATTTGAATATCGAGAATATGGGATAATATAATTTAAAGCAAACAAATTAACAAATATCATAAAAGCCAAAATTAATATTAAAAACGTAGATTTTACCTTGTGATTATTAACTGAAATTCTCATCTTAATAATACACCTATTAAAAAATTGAAAATATTTATTACATTAAATATTATAAATGAATTTTTACTATAAATGTCTTATAATTTAGTAAATTTATTTTCAAATAATTAAAAAATACTTAATAAATGAAGAGAAAACATATATTGAGGATAAAATTAATTTAAAGAAACGGATTTATAATTGAAATTATATTCATTTTCGTTTTCAAGAAGAAAATAATATACAATTCAGACTAAAAATTAATAATATTCTATTAGATTAAATTAATAGCATTTATTTGTGGTTTGATTAGATCTTAAAATTCTATGACTACAAATATATTAATTCTAAAATTAAAAAGTAGAAAAGAAAAAAATTAATATTAAAATGAATATCAACTATTTTTCTATTAGGGCCTTGTTTTCTGAATAAACTAATATGCCAAGGTCTCTTTGTGCCATTACAAAAATTGGGATCTTTTCAGGATATTCTAATTCTGTTTTAGGCCATAGAAAAACAAGGTCTCTATTTGTTTTTAAGATTTTTTTACAGAGTTTAATTAGGTCATGGTTTAATAAGCCAAAATTCTTACTGATATAATATATTTTATTATCATATTTAATTAAGCCCAATAAATTTTCGGATATAATATCAATATCAGTGAAACCATTCCGTTTTAAAAATTCAATTGCTGTATTCTTATGAATTATAAAGTTATCTTGTAATTTTAAGATTAGCTTTAACAATTCCTTTTTAGAATTATCATAACTCATAATACGTCTTCTTGAATTGATCTAATAAATTATAATTTTTTGCTGACAGTTTTTATTTTTTGTTAGCTCGTTCGTAAGCAATAATTGCTGCCCCTAATGCACCAGTTAATTGGGGGTAATCTCCTTCCGGAGAGACTATTTTTACTTTTAATTCATTTTCTAATGCTTTTTTAACGCCAATATTTTTTGCAACTCCACCAACAAATGCAACATCTTCTTCAATTTTTCCCAGCCTTCGCACTAATCCACCTATTCTTTTAGCAATTGAGTTGTGAATACCAGCAATTATATCGACTTTAGAATATTTTTTTTCTGCAAATAATGAAATAACTTCTGATTCGGCAAAAACCGTGCACATAGAAGAGATTTGAGCCGGATTTTTTGATTGTAATGATAGTTTTCCCATCTCATCTAGAGAGTTTACCGAAAGTGCTTTAGCCATAACTTCAATAAAACGTCCTGTTCCAGCAGCACATTTATCATTCATCATAAAGTCTTTAACTTGACCATTTTGTACTCTCATTGCTTTACTATCCTGCCCACCAATATCAATTATTGTCCGTACATTTGGATAAAAAAAGTTAACACCCCTAGCATGAGCCGTAATCTCCGTAACTTTATCATTTGTAAAGGGCAATGAATATCTTCCATATCCTGTGCTTAATATATAGTCAATATCTTCTTTTTTTACTCCAGCAATATTCAAAACCTTATTAAAAACATCTATCCCAGCTCGTTCAAATTGATGACCCGATCTTGAGATAAATGTTCCTAATATTTTACCATCATATACTACTGCTTTAGTAGTTAATGAACCAACATCTATTCCAATAGTTATCATTAAATTTTAGAAATTGTTATTTTTTATTTAAATTTGTTTATATGGTCATAAATTTTTAGAAACAATAAATAATTAATGGTTAAAAAACTATCCCAGATAATTTTGTTTATAATTACTTTATTTAATTAATAATTTAGAACTAAACACCAATAAGAAATAATAAATTGGCTATAAACACTTAAAAACCAAATAATGTATGATGTTTTATATTAAAAAATAAATTAATGTATTTTATAACCGATTTGTTCTATTATATTAACTAATAGTTATTTTTGGTTAGTATCAGTCCCTTTTATTTGGATTTCATTAAAATTTCTTTTACAGATATAAATTTAATCAATTTCTATGCTTAATTCTTCATAATTTAAGTTCATTTTTTATTTAAGTTGGGTTAATCATGACCTAAATTAATAAATTTCCAGATAATGGATTTAAAAGTATTTTATATCGTGTATTCGTGTAAAATTCAGCCAGTATTTCATCAATGTTTTGAAGATATGCATAAATTATTTCATATCATCCGTCTAAAATCTCCAAACTGAGAAATTTACCTTTTATTCATAGTCTATTTAACTTATTTTCTCAGAATTAACCCAATTTAATCTAATCATAGTAATTAATCAATTAAAGTCACATATAAAAATTTTGCAATGAGTGATTCAAATGGGTGATATAAAAGTCCATTTAATTGAAAGTTTTGACCTTAAATATGGGTTTTTTAACATTTATAAAGAAATTCTTACTGAATAATGAATTTGATAATAAATAATAAAATTTGAAAAAAGTGAATAGATTGTGGTTTAGTGAAATTATTTTTCAGTGGATTTATATATTTACGACATATTTTTTTGTAGGATTAATTGTTTTACTGATAATTCAACTGTCCTTGTATACTACGAAAATAAATTCGAATAAAAAAGGGCTTTTAATTACTATAGTTTTTATAGTTCTCAGTTTATTAGGAGTATATTTTATTAAAACTACTTTTGGAATTTATTTAATAGTAAATATTGCGATATATAATAATATAATAATACAAACACTCCAAGTACTGATTTCTTTTATTACGGTTTTGCTTTTCGTTTATTTAATTTTAATTATAACATTATACGCATTTAATATTAATAGAAAAAATATAAAACCGCGCCTAATATTTGTAGTTAGTAATCTGATTGGTATTATTGTTATTGTATTTTGGCTGTATATTAACACCGGATTAATGCTTTTTGTAAATCTAGGTCCATATATTTACTAAAATTGATAATAAAATTTGAATTTTCTATTTTATCATAAAAATATTATTTAATTTTTAAGATAGGGGATTGAAATTAAGGAATTTTATATAAAATCATTTGGAACTAAGTTATAAAGAACTTTTTATTAGAATATGATATTGCTTTTAAATGCATATATTGTAATAAGCCTATTAAATAATGGAATAATGCTTCAATTTTTCTAAATAAAAATTTTCGTTTTTTGATGGTTAATTGTATATCTAAAATTGAAAAATCACTTTCCTTTTTTGACTTAATAAGTGATGTAAAATTAATAATAAGAATAAGAATTCTATAGTTTTTTATAGTTATTTTTCTAAAATTAATCAATTCCTATTTTTGTGCTAAAATCCGAAAGTCCATTGTTTGATATTTTAAACTTAAATTTCTTATTGAGTTTTATATTACGTAATTTACGAAGAGTAATAGTTAAGCCATTTTTATTCTCAAAAAGTAATGAATATTTTGAATATAATTCTAGAATATCCTGACACACTGCTTCTAATTTCATTTCATGACCTTTTATTTGATTGACTAATATAATTATTAAATGATTTTTAACAGAGATACCAATAAATTTTCCAAGAATTTTAATTAAATCTCGTTTTAAGCCGAACCAATTATTTAAATTCACATTTAATCTATAGAAATAAGTAATGGGATCAATTACAAGCACCATTGTTTTATTATCTATAATTTTTGGGATATTTTCGATCAAAATTTTAAATTCATCGTAATTTATAGGATTTAAATATTTGAAATTTCTCAATATTCTTATATTATTTCCAGTCATTTGGATAAGTCTTCTAAATTCAAAATTATTATTTGTATCAATCCAAATTGGTTCAGAATCATAAGTAGTAATCGCATTTAATACAAGTTGCATTGCAAAATTAGATTTGCCAGTATTAGGGGGGCCATAAATGTGAATTATTCCTGGGCTAAAACCATTTCTTAGTTGCCTATCCAATCCATCCAGTCCGCTTTTTAGTGTCAAGAAATTTAAAGATGCCCTTCTTTTATTATCATTCATATTTTTACAAGTCCTTCTTGGATAATATTTTCATTTATGATTAAATAATAATTTTAAAAGGTGAAAAATTCCATTTAAAAATATAATGGAATGTAAAAAAATCATGAGTAGAAGATCAGAAATTTTAATTATAATTAAAATGGAATAATTAGTAAGATTTAGAAGAAATTTTATTAATTACTATGCGGATACGCTCATAAAAATAATTTAGAAAAAAGAAAATAATCTCGACAACAATAAAATTTCATTTCAAAAAGTCAGGATATATTCTTTTAATAAAATGTATTAGAGATTTGATTCCACCTTGAGTTAGAAAAGTAGAAATAAAGAAAGACAGCCCTCTAGCTCTGAGAATATTAACAAATTTATTTAATGGATTTTTAAATCGTCTGACCTCGAAATATGCTTTATTTAGATAATATTTCAAATCTTCAGGAGACAAATGAGGATATTTTATAATTGGGTTATTCCAGTTGAATTTGTGCCAGTCAATCCCCGATAAAAGAAGCCCTTTTTCATTGACTTCATCCCAGAGGTCTGTCATAGGATAAGGTGTAAGTAAAGAGAAGGTCGGTATATCGATGTCTAGACTTTTAGCTATTTCCAATGTTGATTCTAAATCCTTTTTTGTATCGTTATAATTTGCTCCCAATATAATATTTCCTTCAATAATAAACCCTAAATCATGCAGAATTTTTATACCTTTTCTAATTTGTTTCAATTCAAGCTGTTTGTTTAAACTTTTTAAGGTTTTATTGGAAAAGCTTTCAATTCCTACAAAAGTAAAAATAAACCCAGCTTTTGCCATTAATTCGTAAATTTCCGGGTATTTTACAACTTGATCTAGGCGTGAAGTACTCATAAATGCTTTTTTTATATTTCTTTTAATTATTGCATTACATACTTCGATTACATGACTTCTATATGCAGTAAAATTGTCATCAATAATATATACTAATTTAACTGATTCATTAATTTGATTTAAATCCTGGATGATTTGACGAATTGAGCGTGTTCTATATTTATGGTGATAAAAATTATGTATATTACAAAATTTACATCTATATGGACATCCTCTGCTCGTTTCCATCGAATCAACCGGAACACCAAAAAAGTTATAATATTTTTTAGCGAATTTAGGCCTATAATTTCGGGCAGGAGGATTAGATGAATTTAAATCTAACAATTCTTGGTCAGGATTGTGAATTATTTTTCCATTTTTTTTATAAGAAATCCCTTTTATGTCAGAAGGACTACCTTTTATAATCAGGTTTCTCAGAGCAGATTCTCCTTCACCACGAATAACAAGGTCAGTCCATGGAAATGATAACGTGTCCTCAGGTACTGCAGTGGCATGCCAACCACCCATTAATACTTTAGCTCCAAAATCTTTTGCAATTTTAGCTATAGCATTTGCATGATAAATTTGATTGGAGAAATTTACACTTATCCCTACAATATCTGGGTGAAAATTTTCAAATTCTTTTTTAAGATTTTTTAAGTTATATTCGGGAAATCTATTATCAAAAATCTTAATTTCAGCTAAATCCCCAATATTTGCAGCTAAATACTCTAATCCTAATGGTGGAAAAATAATATCTTTAATAATAAAACTATGGTCTTTAGGATAATCGCATTGAATTAGACAAACATGTGTTTTTGAGGTCATTTTTTGAAAATTAAATTTGAAATATTATAAAGTTTTGCCAAAAACCTCTGAAATAAAAAATTTAATTTGAGAAAAAAGTTTTGATCTACAAATAAAATATTAAAAAGATTATTTAATTCCGATTAAATTTTGGTTATAAATTTATAGGCACACCTTACTTTTATAAAAAAATCAATTATGAGAGGATATAAGATAAGAAGATTTGGGCTAATTGTAAAAAATTTTTAGATTTGTAGAAAATAATTAGTTTTATAATTAATCTATAACTTTTTTAAAAAAATAGATCTAATGTATCTTAGATTTCAGAATTTTTTAAGAATTTTATTGAATAATATATATAAAAAAAGCAATATAAATTTATAATTAAATTTTAGAAGATTTCTATTTAAAATAGTTTTATTTTTCGCTTTTTTCAATTAGAAAATATTATCCAAGTCTGTAAATATAGTTTAACACTTAATCGAAACATTTAAAAACAAATTTTTTTACCCGCTTAAAATTAATCAAAGGAAATAGGTGATTTTATAATTGAGTTCAGATTTAGAAAGATTGGATGGAATTGGAGCTACTACTGCCCAGAAACTAATTGATAATGGTTTTAGAACTATAGAATCAATAGCAACTGCGAGGCCTAGTGAATTAGCTGCAATTGATGGAATTACAGAAGCTGTTGCAAAAAAAATTATTAGATCTGCGGCTGAACAGTCAGATGGGGTACTTGGTCTTAAATTTAAGACAGGAGACGAATTATTAGAAGAATATAATAAAAGAGAAATATTAACGACCGGCTGTAAAACTTTTGATGAAATATTAGGTGGGGGTTTGTCTACTCAAAGATTGTATGAATTTTGGGGTCCTGAGGGTACCGGAAAATCAAATATGCTACATCAATTGATATGTACTGCTGCTTTGCCAAAATCAAAAGGAGGACTTGGTGGGGGTACTGTATTTATTGATGCAGAAAATTCTTTATCATTAAAAAGAATTAGAGAGATAGCGCCCAGGTTTGGTCTAGATGGTAATGCAGTTATTAAAGGAATTTCTCGGGCAGTTCCAGCTAATTCTGATGCATTACGATATATGTGTTCTCAACAATTAGGAACGCAAATAGAATTAACGGGTGCTAAATTAGTAGTACTTGACTCAATTGCTACGCATTTTAGGTCAGAATATGGTGCACAAAGGCAATTAATACCCGAGCGACAACAAAAAGCCAATCAAATACTTCATGAAATTAAAAAATTTGCTAAATTATATAACATTGTTGCTGTAATTACAAATCAAGCAACAGGCGACCCTTCGGGCTATGGCGCTGGAATTAAACATTCAATGGGAAATGTAATTGGACATGAATCGGAAATCAGAATCCAAGTTACAATCAAAAGTTCAGCAAAAGGAGAACGTAAATTTAAAGTTGAAAAAGCCGTAGATTTACCAAAAAGTGAAGTTGTACTTGTATTACGAGATACTGGATATTATGATTTAGGTGTAAAACCTGTTAAAATAAATACAATAAAACAATCCGATACCAAAATGAATAAAAATCCATCAACAGAAAGGCAAATTAATACAGTTGAAAAAGAAGTCCCACAAACTAAAAAGATAGTACGAAGAAAACGCTCGTAAAAAATTTCATTATTGTGAGAGCAGATGAATTTTAAAAATAGGGCTAGTATTTTTTTTATTATTCTTTTATCTATTTTTGGTTTATTTAATATGTTAATTTTCTATTCAAAAATAACTTATTCAGCAACTTTAGGCAATTTTAATGTATCATATATAGTTAATGGAAATTTGATAGAGATTAGTCCTGATTCCTTCTATTTAAAAGGTCAATATCAATCGAATATCGAAGTTCAATTTAATATTTCTAGTCAGGTTATAATTGTCACATATACTGAAAACTATAGATTAAATTTTTTCGAATATATAAAAAGTAGCACATATTATATAGATCCAGAAACTGGTAAAGACCAAGATAATGACCATCAGCAGTGGATATTAATGGATTTTCAACCACAAATAATATTGGCTACAAATCTTTCCCCATCAGAAGTTTTATTTCAGAAATCCCAGTTAGAAGTGATTGATTTCGGAAATAAAATCGGGTTGATTTTATGTCAAGTCTATACACATATTATAACAGTTTTTACTCAAGCACTGATTATTTCCTATTATTATGATATAAATTCTAAAATATTGTTGAAATATGAAGTTTCAATAAGAGAAAATCTAGTATCTGAGCCGATATTAACTTGTACAATAATCAATTCTAATTATTCAGGATTTGCTCGTTCTAATCTTATAAATTTATTTTTTATAAATTATAATTATATGATAATTTCAATTGTAATTGGTATACTTGTTAGTCTATTAACTGGAAAACTTCTATATAACTATAAAAAAGGGGTTTATAATAAATGATATCAATTCCTTCTTCAATTAGAAAGTTTTTTCCCTATAATTCACTTAGGCCTGGACAAGGTCTATTAATGAATGAAATATATGACCATTTAAAATTACCACATAAATTCATTCTCATAGAAGCTGCAAATGGTTCTGGTAAAACAATAACAACTTTATCTGCTATTATACCAATTATCAAGCAAAACAATTTAACTATGATATATGCTACTCGGACGCATACCCAAATGGATAGGGTTATTGCTGAATTAGAGGAAATAAACAAAAAAGGTAGTGATCAAGGTTATGTGGTTAGAGGTTTAACATTAAAAGGGAAAACCGAGATGTGTCTTAATGAAGAAGTCAGGAGAGGGACAATAATGGAGATTACAGATCTTTGTAGCCAATTGCGAAAAAATGGAAGTTGTAAATATTTCACCAATTTACAAAATTTTGAATATAATTTAAAAACAGGTAAAAGTGAAGAATTAATTGCTATTGGCGTAAGATATAATATATGTCCTTATTATCTGGCAAAAAGACTATTGAAAGAGACTGATGTAATTATTACGACATTCAATTATCTAATTCACCCATTTATCAGGCAAATTTTTTTCAAAGATATCGATAAATTAATTTCTGATTGCATAATTGTATTTGATGAAGGGCATAATATAATTGATGTGGCATTAGAAGCAGGGACTCAACAAATCACACCCAGATCAGTTAAAAGAGCTTTAGATGAATTAATTGGATTACTATTAGACGATGATGTCCCATCAATACAATTTCTTAAGGACATTAAATCATTTATTGAAACTACTGGGATGGCATACGACCCAAAAGAGGGTGAAACTATCGAAATAGCTGTTAGAAAAAGTACATTAAAAAATATTTTCTCTCAAATAAAAACAGACAATATTGAGAATTTTTTCAATAATTTAATAGAAAAAGGGGTACAAGTTCGAGAATTAATGCTTAAAAATAATAAACTTCCTAGGTCTAGCCTATATAAAACAGCACATTTTTTACAATTTATCTATCAAAATTATTTAAGACCAGACTATATTCATATTTTAAGAGTATCTAAAGTTAAAAATAAAATAAATGTTGAGTTTGTGATTAAAACACTTGATGTTAGACCCATTTTAAATGATTTATTTAATGCAAGAAATTTGGTGATAATTTCTGGTACTTTAGCGCCGATACGAGCATTCCGAGAAATTTGCGGGATGACCCTTGATAATACTAAAGAACGAATACTACCATCGCCATTCCCATTTGAAAATGTTTCAATAATAGGAGTACAAGATATCACTCTAAAATTTGAAGACCGAACTGAAGAGAATTATAGGTTTATCATGAATTGTTGTGTTGAAGCAGCTAAAAACACAAAATATAATACAGGGGTTTTCTGTGCATCTTATTCAGTAATTAATGGACTTTTAGAACAAGGGCTAAAAGAAAAAATAGAGGAATTGGGGATCAAATTTTTCATGGAATCTAAAAGTATGAATAGTAAAGAGAACGAAGCTATGATCACTGAATATAAGAAATTACCTTACAAGGGTATGAGAGGGTTTTTAATTGGTGCATCTGGTGGTAGAAACTCTGAGGGTGTAGATTTTCCAGGTAAGGAAATGAGTACTGTAGTCATAGTTGGCATACCTTTTGCAAAAATTTCGTATTCAATAAAAAAATTGATTAAATATTATCAAAACTTATTTGGTGAAGAACGAGGACTGGAATATGCGTATTATATCCCTGCTTTAAGAAAAGCAAATCAATCAGCAGGAAGACCTATCAGAAAACTTGATGATAAAGGAATAATAATATTTTTAGATGAAAGATTTTTTTATAAAAAATATTTTAAATTATTAAGTAATTGGATACAAGACAGGATTATAAAAATCGAAAAATATGAGGGACTTGTTGGAAGAATTGTAAAAATGTTTTATAACAAAATTAATTTGTAAATATTAAATATTTGGCGGGTCTTCAATTAGATTATAACCAAATACTTCATTAAACATTTTTCCGATATTCCGAAACATGTTTAAATCTCCATTCCAGTTCTGTAAATTTGTAAATTTATTCTCAACATTTTCAATAAAAATTTTAAGTCGCTCTAAAACCCATTCATCATATCCTTCTTCCAAGATAATAGTAGCTCGAATGTTTTCTCCTTCTTGTATCAAAATTTTCATTTTATCATATTCCATTTTTTTCACGTTTGTTTGAATTCCTCCAGATATTTCTAGCCCGAAACTACTAATTGCTGTCAAATAACCAGATATTAATGACGAGTCAAGGTCATTAAGAGAGAAATTATATGAATAAATTGGGACTCCGCTTATTTTATGTAATACTAAAAAATATTTGACTTTTTTACAGAATATTCGTTTCATATCTTCATCGTTACTTTTTATAATGCCAATATTCGAACCCATTGAGCTTTGGACTATTTTATACATCATTTCTTCATCTGGTAATGGTCTATTTATTTTATCCAAGACCATTTTTCCAATATTAATGATTTTTTCGTTTCCTTCAATTGTATTTTCTGCAACTTTTATTATCACATTAGTTACCCATCTACATGCCTCTATAAAACTCTCAAGGTCACCAATTCCAATTTCAGATGTACTCATCTTTTTTAAAAATTTATTAATATCGATATTTTCGTCAGTATTTATTATTTCATTTAATACTGAAAGATAATGATAACTCAGAGATTTTTCAAACTTTAATTCCGTTAATTTTTTAATCAAATCTAAAAAATCATAAGTACAAGTAGTAAATTTCAATCTATTTCTAATAAATAGAAACATACGCGAGTCTATAAATAGATTCACAATTAAATTTCCATATTCTGTACACTTAAACCGCTCATTTTCGATATAAATTAGATTGTTATTAAGAAGATAATCTAAAATAAAATTTTCATTAAATGAACTTAAAATGATATCTTCCGATGAAATCCGATATTTTTTCAATGCTGCAATAGCTAAATGATATAAATGAATACAAAAACCTGTATTTTTAAAAGTGGAGCAAGTGCAGTATCGGGAATTATTAGAAAAACTACAAATTCTATCAATTTTTTCATGATTAGTAATAACAATACCTTCAAATCTATCTTCTAATATATGTATAGCCTTTACTTCCGCAGGTATAATGTTATTGGGGTTAACTAAATGAGCTCTTAAGACAGCTTCTATATTCTTTTTATCAAACGCAAGTCGTTCTATTAAATAATCTTCATTTCCATGGCTTTTTAATTGAAAATAAAAGAATGTCTTTTTAAAAAATCTAATTAAATCATTTCTAGTTATTCCTTCAGCATGGTGATGAATAAAAACCAATGTTTGATCGATTAAAGCATATCTATTTTCAGGTAATGAACTAAAAATATTTTCATATTTAGCTTTTAAAACGCTTTTTTTATGATATTTATCATTATTTAAATTAATTTCTTTAAAATAATATTCCTTTACTTTATTTGCTTCCTCTTCATTTGATACCATAATAATTGCAAAACCAATATTTTTTTCAAATCTTCCAGCTCTTCCAGAAATTTGATGGAATTTATTTTTATCCAAAAGTTCTGGTCTGTTTGAAATATTATTGTACATTTTAAAATCCTTTATTATTACAATATTTGCAGGCGTATTTATCCCGGAAGACAATGTAGTAGTACAACAAATGACTTTAATTAATGAATTATTAAACAATTTTTCAACTAAAATTCTTGAATTATGATCTAAGCCGGCATGGTGATAGCCAACACCGCCAGTAATTGTCTGAAAATCAAGTGATGACTCCATAATATTTTTAGAAAATGAATCCAATTCCTGAAATTCATCAAAAGTGAGGTATTTTTTGACAACTTTTGATAGATTTTTTGCTAATTTTTCTGACTCTTTTCGAGTTCTAGTAAAAATTAGTATTTGTGCTTTTTTTTCGACCAATTTTGGTATTAAATTTTTTAAGGTTTCATATTTATTTTCTGAGATAAGAATTTTATATCGCAATTCTGCGGGTCTTTCTTTGTTTATTATTAATTCCGCATTTAACCAGCTTGCTAAGTCCTCTGGATTTTTAATTGTAGCCGATAGTCCAATAATTTGAATTTGATTATAAGTCATAAGTCGGGTTAAAAGGCTCTCAAGTTTTATACCACGAGTTCTATCGCCAATATTATGGATTTCATCAATAACTACTACAAAAATCCTTTTAAACCAAGAAGGTTTTTTTCTAATAATTGAATCAAATCGCTCATATGTTGTTATTATTATTTGTTTTTTTTCCAATTCTTCCATAGAGATATCAAAATCCCCCGTAGTGATTGCAATCGAAATATTAGCACTATATTTTTTGAAGAAATCTATAAATTTTTCATTTGCTATAGATTTTAATGGGACTAAATAAAAACCTTTCATTCCGTTTAATGCAGCATTCATTAACGCAAGCTCCCCAATTAAAGTTTTTCCACTGGCACTGGGTGCCACTATTAATAAGTTTCTTGGCTTTTTCCCAAATATAAATGGCACCGACTGCTTCTGAATTGGCCGTAAATTTTCGATACCAACTTTTTCTAACATATCTTTAATGATCTTATCGTACTTGATCAATTTATTCACTCATTCAAAAGATTTTTAAATAGTTCAATTTACCTGGAGATTTTAAACCAAAAATGCAAAGGTCAAAAATTTCATTTATAAATTTGTTGGTAGTCAATTATGATTGAGATTTTACTGATTGGAGTTATAATTGTCGGAATAATTTTCTATTTATACTTTAGACTCATAAATTTTCTTCCTAAAGATGTTAGATTAGCCAGATCTAAATATTATTCAAGAAGAAAAGAATCTGAATTATTATATATAACTAAAAATCAGAAAATATTATTAATAAATAACATAATTCCAAGTAAATTTATCGGTGCAAAAAGAATTTATGATACTTTCTACTTCAAAAATGCTATAATTTCGGTCAATGATTCTAACTCGAAAAATGTTATTTTAAATAATGACCTTGTTTGTGTTTATATTATTGGGCCAAATCCCGAAATTACCAAAATTATTAGAAGAAAAATTGAATCTGAATTGGTGAATTGTGATTTAGAAGATTTCTTTTCATCTGAATTATTTGATTTTGAAAATTAGGGTGTTATTATGGATTTAATTATCAATTTTTTTATTTCGTTTTGGCCGGTTATTATTGGAGTAATAATTTCAATTGTAGTGATTTGGGATTTATTGATAAGAAAAAATAATACAAATGAAATAATTTCAAATGCTTTATCTTTTAAGACCATAATGAATGAAATTGATTTTAATTTTGACACAATTTTTAACAATAATTTATCTTCAGATGAAATAAAAGAACTAGAAGATAATGTTAATATCTTGTTGGAACTTTCAAAAGAACTTCCGGATATAATTTCTATTGATGGTAGTAAAAAAAATGTCAATTCTTTTCAATACAATTTATTTGTTTCAGATAAATTTTCTTTAACAAAAAAGCAAGTGATATTTCTTGCCTGGATAATTTTTTGGGTGGGATTTATGACATTTTTAATTGTGAGAATGTGCTTCTACCCGATGGTTTTTCAAAATGACGGTATAATTATCGCTTGGAATATTTTTTATATCATTATTGGGCTAATTGAATTTTTAATCAAATAAAGAAAGGAGTGAATAAGATTGAAATTTCTCGAAAAAATAGCTGGATTTGTTTTTAAAAATAAATTTTTAATTACTGGTATTATGTATTTATCTATAATATTTTATTTTTTATTTATCTCATCTATTAATTTACCAATATTAGCAATAATATATGTTATTTTTGGCTTCTCAATAGCAATGATAATTCTATTAATTTATTTTTTCAAGATTGATAAAAAATTCATTAAAAACAAAAGGGTTTTGCTAATTAATCCTACAAGATTACCTAAACTCTATCGCCTAAAAAATAATATTGAAAATGACCACATTATATTATTAGATAATGGGAAAACTTTATCTGCTTTAGCTATTTTCAGGATTGCATCAATTCCATTAGGTATACAGAGTAATCTTAAAAAATTTATTCGGTCTATGGCCGATAATAATCTCTGTTTTTTTAGAATTTATGATTATTCTTTTGTTTCAGTTAATGAAATTAACAATAATAATGACAGATATTTACAATGGGCTGATGATTTTCCTGAATTATTCTTAAATTTTCATGATAATATCCCTTCGAGAATGGAAAAATGGAAAACTGAAATTTTATACGGGTGTTTTTATAAATTAAAAGGTAATCTAAATGAAAAAAATATACAAAAAGTTTACAATATTATTGATACTAACCTTTTAATAATGAAGTCGATATTTAGCAATGCATTTGCCCATGTTGAATTTGAAATATTACCGTCATTTGTTTTATATAAAATTATAAGAAATATATCCGCATGTAGTGAATTATATCATGTTTAAAGAAATTGAATTTTCAGATATTAGAATTATAGTATTTATAAAATGCTTAATTATTAACCAGATTCTAAAATATATGTATATAATATACCTAAATAATAAATTAATAATTAAAAAATAGGAATGAATTTTATACTTTAAGGTGGAAAAAATTTGGGTCTTAAATTAAAAGAACTTGTAATTTCAGAAACAATAAATTTTAGTGATATTTCACATAAGACGATTGTTATTGACGCAACTAACTTATTATTTAAATATATAACAAAAATAAAAAATTCTCAAGATATTTTTTATGATTATCATGGAAATCCAGTCTCTCATATCTATGGTTTCTTTTATTTTATTATAAATTTAATCGAACGAAAAATTAAACCAATTTTTATCTTTGATGGAATTCCACCAAGAGAAAAAAGACCATATAATTACTATAAAATTAAGAGGTTGTCAAATGCATGGAAAAAATATAATAGTTTAGGTGGAAATGGAAGTAAGTTAAAGGTTTTTAAAGATTCATTCTTCCTATATAAATATATAATTGAAGATTTAATTAAATTTATACGAATGTTCGGAGTTCCGGTATTTAGAGCACCAAGTGAGGGAGAAGCTCAAGCGGTGCGCCTTGTTAAAGAGCAACAGGCATATGGAGTTATTTCTGAAGATTATGATTGCTTAATATTTGGATGTCCAAAGATTTATAGAAAATTGAACTTTAAGACTAATACTTTACAGCAAATCTCTTTGAATAAAGTACTTACAAAATTAGATATTTCTTTTAACCAATTGATTGATATCATTATCTTAATGGGAAATGATTATCATCCAGGATTCGAAGGATTTGGCCCTAAAACATCATTAAAAATGATAAAGAAATATGGTAATATTGAGACCATGAGAAAGGACTACGAATTTAACGAATTTGATGCTAATAAAATTAGAAACCTATTCTTGAAACCAATAACCTCAAAATTTGATGTTTATTTTCAATATCCAAATATTTTGGCTATTAAGGAATATTTATTAGAGAAGAATTTTTCTATAAATAGAGTGCGAAGAGGTTTAGCCAGGTTAAATAAAGGATTCAAAGATTTAAAAATAAAGCAAAAGCGGATTGATCATTACATTTTTAATTCATAAAAAGAATTGGTTTGTTCCATATTAAACTCCATTAATTTTATCCAATTTTTAATTTTCTTTTCGTTTTTTAATTTTTTGTTTTTTAGTATATAACTGTATTTTTTGCAATGAGTGCATAAAATGAACAAATTATAACTCAAAAAAAACGGCAAAACTATCTTCAAAACCCCATTTTTTTTACTAATATATAGTTTTTGTCAGTAACTATAAGACAAAGATTTATAATTTGATAAAAATTCGGTGGTTAGAATATTGAACAACAGACTACTAATTAATAGACTAAGTAAAGAAAAAGCTAAATATTATGATATTAATAATGATAAATGGGTACGAATAACACCATTTTTAAAGAATTTAACTGATAATTGCGATATTTTAATAAATAATCAAAAATTTAAATTACAAAATCCAGATTATGATTATGGATATTTCTATGGTATTGCCGTTGGTTCAAGTTATTCTTCTAATAAACAATTTATTTTGGTCATAGAACCCACTCAAATTCCTTTTATTAAAAAATTTAGTGAAAAAATTGGAGTAAAAATAGAACTCAAAAAGCAAGAAAAGAAACGTAAGACCTACAGAAAAAAATTTTACAAATATTATCAAAAATTCATTGTTAAGTTTCCAAATTCTTTTAAAAAATATTTAAAATGTATCGGACTTAATATCCAGAGCCCACAAATCCTTCAAGGACTCTCTAATGAAGTGAAAATGGGAATACTTTCTGGACTTTTTAGTTCGAAAAAAGCTCATTATGTTTTTAATAACAGACAGGGGGGAATTCGAGAATTTCTAATTTTAAGATTATTAAATTCAAAAATCCATTCTAATATCAAAAAAAAATTTTTAAAATCATTTCTAAACCAAATCAAGGATATTTTATTTCAACTTGGAATAAAATCCTCAGACCATCATGAAGGACTTTTAATCTGCGGTAAAAGTAATTTGACGCTATTATTTAAGCATTTTAAGCCAGATAAAGTCAAGTCATTAGCCATGGCTACAATACTTGAATTACGCTCGATAGAAAAATATTATACGACTATTATTAACCTATATCCTCTTGAAGAATTTGATTTGACAATTTGGGGGTATTCATTGCATTGTATTTATCATAATAATAACGATAAAATTCCATATACCTTATTAGAACAAGTATTTAAAGTAGGTAGTAATGAAATTCGGCGCACACTATACAAATTAAGTGAATTGGGGATACTCGAATATTTTGCAAGAGGGAGAAAAGAATTCATAAGTAATTCAATGCGAGTTATTAATTTAACTAAAAAATCGCTCGAATCCAAATATAATAAACTAAAAAATAATGGCGATTCAATTATTTTGGAATGTCCAAATTGCCTAAAAACATTCAATTATTTATTATATTTTGAAAATGATGATTTCAAATGTCCTGAATGTAATACCCTGATGAATATGACAATAATCCCTGAGACCCGTCCATCTCAAGAATTACGGATTTTAACTAAATTTATTAATTCTGTACTAAAATCTAATGCTAAATTGATTGGTTATGAAAATTTTAATACAATAAAAATAGCTTATTAGGTGCACAAAATGCTAAATATTGATTTTTTAATGAATGAAAATAATATCAATTGGGAAAAAATCTTTGAAAAAAATAAAGAGTGTATTTTATATGATAAAGGGATAATTAAATATGTAATTTTATCAAATGAATTAAAAGGCATCAAATTTTTTATAACTATAAATTTTAAAAGAATAAGCTTAAATAAAGAAGAATTTGGAAAATATATTGAATTATGTATTATTTTTTCAAGATGTCTTTCCAAATATAATATTGATTCCATTCTAATTGACCATAATGAATTCTCGTTCTATAGCAAAAATCTAGAATATTCTATGAATACCCAAAAAATTGTGTTAAAATTGTTTTATTTAATTGTAATCATATTTGAAAAACTCGGCCCAGAACTTTAAGAAATTAGAGGAATTAAAGTGAACGAATTTAAAAATTATGACAATAGAATCGGGTTTCTCGAAATTTTACAAAAATCAGATAAGTATGAAGTACTTTTATTAATTTCATCAGGGTTCAAAAAGTTATTCTCTAATAATTTCTTTAGCACGATTAAATTATCCCAATTTGAAACCTTTTTAGAAATGTTAAAATTGATCAACTTTAGGCTTAATTTTGACCACATTTTTTTTAATTATGATAATAATGAAATTCAATTCATTAAAAATTTTGGAAAAAAGGAAGACGCCATCGAATTCTATAATGAAACCAAAAGTTTAATTGAAAAATTAGAGACTATATATGTAGATACTGATAATATAGACCCTGGATCACTTTATTATGATTTTTGGAATATATAAATTTAAATCAATAAATTTGAAACTTATTGATAAATATTTTATTTATTGGGCACTAATTTTAGCAACTATTTTTTATATATGGATCAATATTTTTATTTCTTTCATTTTTAGTATTGTTTTAAATTATAGTCCCAATAGTTGTTTGATCCATACCTCAATAAATTGTAAAAATGGAGGTAAGGAAGGGAATCGGCCAAAAATCAAATAATTTAGAAGAGTACAAATTCCTACTGTAGCTATGCAGGTTAATATAGGTTTTAAATCTTTCTGATTTGTGAAAAAGTAAAGAAGAAGGTTTACAATTAATAATAATGTAGCACATATTATTAAAAATTGAAAAATATTGCCAAAAAGATCATTAACAATAATTACAAAATCATTAAAATTAAATAGATAGTGCAAAATATTAATCCTCCTTTTTTATGTGTATATTGTTTTTCTTATTTTGAATAAAAAAGACAGATATGCCCACACCAGATAATACGACCATAAGAATTGTTTCAGAATATGGATATGGTTTATATTTAAAGGCTATGTTTAAAATTTTAATACTTTGGCCCTTATATAACGAAGTATTATTGATATTTACAAATATTGAGAAATTATGAGAAGATAAATCGAATTGAATATATATTGGAGTGTATGGTAAAGTAGAAGGAAGTGTTGTTTTCCAGAATATTAAATTATTATCATAAATAGTGATATCAATAGGGATATTAGGTAGTGTCTGATTAGTCCTTTTATCCAAAATTGAAATGTTAATGAATAAGTATTTATTTAAATAATTAATTACATGTTTAACTTCACAAATAATAGGATTGGGTTTAAAATATAGGTATAATGGTTTTGAAATATTAGAATAGCCGTGGTCATTAATAACTCGAATTTGATAATTGCATAACCCAGCTCTATCATTAATAATATTTATTGTATTATTTCCTTCATGGAGATTTAAATCACTAATTATTGAATTATTTAATAATAACCAAGCATTTGTAAAATTGGCAAGAGAATAATATTCAATTTGTAAACTAAAATGATCCCCTGCAAAAGCATTGTTAGATATTGTATAATTAATTATTGTGATATAACAAGGTGCAAGTGTAGGCATTATATATGATGATGCTGAAGCATATTGATAATTCATCATTTGATGGACTTCAACTGTAAATTTATATTCTATATCAAGATATTTATCGCGTTCTACATCGTAATAAAGTTGATAAGTCCCATCTTCTCCTGTTAATAAATTACGATAAGTTGTTATTATGGTATTATTTCGTTCGACAAATAGATCAAAAAAAGTATTGGACAAAGGTATATTAAAAATAGCATCTTTAATTAAGATATTTACATCTATTTTAGGTAAATCTGGAGGGGTTGGATATGGGAATTCTTCGAGTAATAAGTTAATTTGGACTGGGTGGCTATTGAATTGTATATAATAAGGGCCGGAAATACTAGAATAGCCATATATGTCTGTTGCTTTTACATAAAATTCATATTGTCCCTCAGAATTTATAACTATTGGGTATTCAAAATAACCTGGAACAGTAGAAATAACATCACCTGAGGATTCAATAGTAATGTTAGCCAAATCATATTTTCCCTTGTAGACAGTCCCATTTATCCAAGCATTATTTCCCCAATATTCATAATTGTCAATTACATTTACATTAGCTACAAAAGGACTTAGCGATCTTACAAATTGTATTGTACCCAGGTCTATAGTAATACTAAAATAAGCAGGCGCTGGATCTAAATTTGTAATTTTTGCATGATAATAGACCCTAATAACCGAACCATTAATAACGCCGGTTTTATTCACACTGATTCGACTATCCCACCTTATTGGATCAACATTCTCTAGTGAGCTTTGTGGATCTTCTTTAATTGACTGAATGGATATAGTAGAATTGGTATTGAAATTAAAAATTGAAATATACGGATCTTCGCAATAAAAGCTAGCGCCAGAACTATATATCCAGTCTAAATGATGGAACAAAATGCCTAGGATTTCCTCTTTTACGAAATACCCAAGGTCATATTCAATATAAAAATTCGCTATTACCGTTTGATATTGAAATACATTAGAAATTCCAAACTGAATTGTTTTATTATCTAATTCAAACATATTAGTCAAATTTCCTATTACATGAAAATATCCATTTGTGAGGTCGACCAACCTTGAAGCTTCTAAATTTCTAATTTCAATATCTTTTCCAATTAATAATTGGATATAATAAATGTATAATTTCTGCTCAAAATCTTGAGGTATTGTATTAACCAATTTATTATGTAATACAATTTTGAATTTCATTTTATATTGCGAGATTAAATTATATTTTATATTATTAATACCAAATATTTTTGAAAGTTCTACTTCAATGTATCCATTTTTTCTAAAAATATTTTCAGTGTCTCCATTTATTTTATAGATCGATATATAATTGTCTGTAGTATAATTATAGACGTATAAGGTTAGATTAGTCGTTCCAGTTAAGTTCATTCCTCCGTTTGCAAGTAAATCTATTATGAAAGTGTCCATTATATCTGTATATATATTTCTCATATCAAATTCATATTCAATATATATTAAGCCCTCTATTCCATGAAATGATTTTGAAATACTCATGAATCCTGGAACTTCTGTTTTTAAATCAGCAAGACCGCCAAATATAGAGTAATTTGAGCTTGTATAATAGTTTGATGAATATACAGTATAGAAGTAAGGTTCGGCTTGAGAATGTTGTATATTAGTTTTTAGGTCTTTTTTAGTCAAAATATTATTTTGGTTCATATATTTTAAATTAATTATGAGTACCAGTGCAGTTATTATGAAAATAACAATAATTAATGTTGACTTCTTTTTCATTTTGCACACATCCTTAATATAGATTTAATATTTGGAATATAAGTTTTTATATGATAAAACATGTAATTCTTTTTAAGTTTTGATAATATCAAATGTATTTTACAGTTATTTTTTAAGGTAAAGATGATTCGGGCTGTATAATCAACCCATTTTTTTAGCAATTTGATTTTTTTCATTTTAAAAATTTCTAAAAATTTTAACACAAGAGATTTCTCAAATAATATTTCAGAATTTACCATGGTTCATAACCTTCAAATGAATCAATTTCATAATTTATATCATCATCACCAGAATCTTCTTCATTTAATCTTGGAATAGAAAAATTCAATAAACTATTTGTTTTGTTTTTAGGTCTATTATTATTGAATTTTTGAAATTCTGATGAACTTTTATATTGTTTATATGAAATAAGTGCAAATCCAGCAATTATAATAAAAATTAATATCCAAATTGTAATAACAAAAGCATCATTATTTGAATACCCTTCAATAAAATACCCTGTAGCCCAAGAACTCTTTAATAAGCTGTTACATAGACTGGGATATTTATAATCTAATATAATAGACCCAATAATATGGTCTGTATAAATTGCCATTAATTTTATCGTCTGATTTTCGGGATATTTCGGATATCCAAATTGAGAATAATTAAAAACATAATAAACTTTCCAGGAAGGTAAAATATGTATAGTACCCATAGATCCGTCATCGGGAGGACATACCTCAACGAAATTTCCTTGATTTGTATTGTATCTGTAATATTTAATTAATAAATTGCGTTGTATATAGAATCCAAAAGACGATTTATCAGATAAATAATTATTATTGCTGAAATCAATATAAAATGTCAAATGATCTAAATTTTTGTTATCAGGATTTGTTGTGTCCATAATATCAAATAAGATATATATGCATTCATTATCAAAATTTGTTTTAATATGCCAAATTGCTGGTCCTTCATTTGGTATAAGTTCATTAGATTTTGACTCATAATACGCTTCTCCGACCGATAAAAAATATAAATTATTTGATGTCTGAGTAGCATTAGAAATACCAAAAATATTTGGGATTAAACCTACTATTATAAAATTAATCATAAAAAATATAATAATGAAATTAGAAATGAACTTTAGTTTATTCATTTTCATCATCTGTCAATCTTTTTTTTAAATGAATATATTCTCTATATACAGACCTACCCTTATCTGTTATTATGATTTCATATCTGTTAAATGCTCCACTTCTCACTTGCTCTGCCCTAATATACTTGCATTTTTTAAGTGATTTAATAAAATAATCAACTTCTTTCTGATTTAATGAAGTTGCAGAAATGATTGCGCTTAAAGAGATCCTTGGATATTCCATTAAAATTTCTAGAATTTCTAAAACTGAATTGATATCATCTTGATCGCCCTTAAAGTCTTTTTCAAGGACTGTTTCATAATCAGGAATTGAGAATGTTTTTCTAAGTTCAGGGATCTGAGTATAAGTTCGGTTTAAAATTTGGTCATCAGAATAATTTATGTTATTAAATTCTAATGGCCTAATAGATATCGGAAAACATGTCCTAACACCAGGTCTTTTCAATAAGAATTCATTAGGTGCCATATCACTTAAATATTCAAATTGATATCCATATTTACGTAATTCTGAATAAAAAGTAGGTTTATGTTCCTCTGTTTTTTGGCCACGGTTTAAATTTAAATTTAATACTTGCCTTATAGCCATAATATTATCGAAAATTTTCATATTTGAAACAAAAGCATTCCCTAATTCATTAATAATATCTGGGATTATATCTTTAGGATTTGAAATTGATAAAAATGGAATAACACCAGACCTCTTTAAGAATTTAAGGAATTCAATTGTCGTTAATTCCCGTTCTGTTAAATTTCCATGCGAGTAGGGCCGTTCGTCATGAAAAATAAAATCTGCATCATCAATTAATATTATTAAATTTTTTCCGAAATTTTGATCAACTATTGATTTTATAGCGAATTTTAAAAGTAATAGAAAAATTACAATCTTTTTTACTTTTCTTTGTCTAATATCTATTTCAAAAATTGAATTATGTAATCTATTATCTATTGGTAAATTCTTTAGCTCAAAAAATTTAGCAGTTTCACTTTTTAATAGTAATTCGAGAGTTTCTTTAAGAGTATTAATGGCCTGTCTATCTCTATAATTCATATCAGTTCCTTCATTTTTTATTTTGTCTTCAATAAGCCTAATTAAGCCATCGATACTTCTATTTCCTTCATTATATATTTCAATTAAAATCGAATAAAGCGGAGCATCTTGGTCTAATGATAATGATATTTTGAAGATTTTCTCTAATTCTGAGATATATTTTTCACGCTCAAATCCTTCATCATTAAAAATATCTATACCATATTTTTTATATGGAAAAATAGTCAGGTTATCTATATATTGTAGCATTTTTCTATATTTTTTATTACTGGTAATAATTATAAACGAATATTCCTGAATGACAGCTTCGTATAAAACTAAGGTATTAATTTTAAATAATTCATCTTGGATAGCCCCTACACTTAATAATCCATGCCCTAATTCTTTAGAATATAATCCAATGCTCCGTTCTGTAGATTGAAATTCTGGTTCTATAGAATATCCAAGTGGGCCAATATCATATGGTAGATCGGTAGGTACTGTAAATTCCGCTGGATATTTTGATTTCAAACTTTTAATTGCCATTTTTGGAAAATTTAGAAAATGATTCACATTTTCAATACCTGTTTGGTAAAAAACTGACTGCTCACAATCTTGGTTAATCATTAATGAATTGACCAGTGAAAATAATTCTTTTTTAGTCAATGGACTAATCGGTATTCCAGAAGATACCCCTTTAAAATTAGTCAATAACTTAATTCGCAAGACTTCAAGCTTTTTTAACAATAATTTTAATTCGTTCAATGGAGCATTTGGTACGGTAAATCCTTTTGTACCAAAAATTATAGTGGTCCGCCAGATTCCACCTGGAACTACAAGTAATGATTCACGAGAATCTCTTGGATACATTAGAAGTTTATTTTTTGCTTTTTCTGTTATGCAATCTAGTTCAATAAAATCTTTATATTCAACAGGTTCTTGGACTTGATACCAAAAAAGTGGGACATCCTTTTTCTCATATAATCCTCTAACAAACTCATTAAAACTATAAAACAATTTCTTTGAGGGAGCTTTAATTTTAAATAATGTTAATCCTGTTGTTTTATCACCATTATCAATAAACAAAACATCATAATTAGGTCTATTATTTTTATCTAACAAAAAGAAATATTTAATAGAATTTGGTAGCTGTATTTCTTCTATTATTGAAGAATGAAGCGGTAGTAATCTATAAAATCTAGAATATTTTATTAAAAATGCCGAGAAAAACATCATTATTGTTAAAAATGCTAAAGTCCAAAACATATTAACCCATAAGGTCATAGCTTCTGCTATAAAAATACTAATAGTTATTAGTAAGATAGTCATAATAATGTCTTTTAAATTATAATATTGTGTTTTATTTTCTCTACTCTTCCATAGAAAGTTTGCTATCCTTTTTTCGTATTCATAATCATTATATTTATCTAATTTATATTTCACGGTAATTCACTTTTGTTTTTTATGTTGAACAAATAGTACTACTACTGAAATGCCTAAAATAAGTAAAATAATAGGCATAGACTCTTGAATATTAATACCATATTTTTCATAGACGGATGGATCCATAATATCTTGGTTAAATTTGATTATAAGAAGACTTGTATATGTATTTATTACCATTCTAGTAGATTTATTGCTTAATTGTTCTAAAAATTCGAACTCTAATTGATTTGCTAATTCTAGGCCTGAAATATATCCTTTATAATTAATACTCGTCCTATTAATAATGTTGAAAAAGTAAATTTTTGAATCAAATACAAATGAAAGAACAATTTGATTGTTATAAACTTTTAAATTTCCAATATTAGTCAATGATTGAATAATTGAGAGGTTATAACTATCTACCACTGAATATGCCTTTAAATCTAAAAAAATAATTGAACCCTTAGTTCCAATATAAATTAAATTATAATATTTTGAAATGGCAGAATCATATATATTTATTCCCAATACTATTTTTGTGGGTGGTACATCTAATTGCGTCAGATTATATATGAACAATTCATCCTCTATATTTTCATTACCTTTTGGTGTAAAAATCGTCAATAAAAAATTTTCACAAATTTTCAAATTTTGTAATAAATACTTACTACTATCCTCTAAATAGAAATTATAAATCAAACTCAAATCATCATTAAGAATTGCAAGAAAATAACTGCTAGAACTCGGAATTTTTGCGATTAAAATGATATATTGCTTGTAATATTTTAAACCCTTAATTTCATAATCAATATTTGAATATATCGAATTTGTTGATTTAATTATCTTATTAAGATTCAAATCAACTAATAGTAAATCACCCCACTCATTTACCATTACAACTAAATTTTGTGTATAATTTAAATCATTATTACCTGCTACTAACAAAGGTTGAAATTGCTCCCCAAAAACTTCTAAAGTGTCAACCCTCTCTAATTTCCTTGTAATTTTGTTAATAACATAAAAGGAATAGTTTTGATAAATATAACTGTTTAAAGCAACTATGTAATCATTTGTTATAGCAAAATCAGGTTTGTCTAATTCCGTATAATTATTTTCAAGTTCATAGCTAAATTTATCAAATGCATTCACATTATTAATTAAGTAAATATACCCGTTAAGTATATAAAATATTATAATTAACAATAAATACTTTTTTATAATATTTTTATTAAATTTACTCTTTTTACCTGCTTTTTTATTGCTTTTCTCTATCAAACACATATTAAATCATTCTATAAATTATTTTCTTTTATAAATTTGAATCAAATAGTTTCATCGCTTTAAAAATTAAATTTTCTATAAAGAAATTATTTATATTCAAAATTAGTATAATGATAAGACTACTTTATAAAGGAATCAAAACCTTCTAAAAATCAATCATTTTGCCATTTAAATTAAACTTTTTTAACAAAATTTTGTTCACTCATTGCAAAAAATTTCATCATAAAAATTAGAATGCTTAATAAGAAATTGGTCATAAATAATAAACTATTTAATTTGATAATACCAAATATTCTTATTTTCTAATTAAAAGAAAGTTGGTTCATAAACAATTTATTATTTTATTAACATTTTTAAAATAAAAATTATAATAATCTTATCAAAATAGAGTAATTTTACTTCAGTAAATAGAATTTTAAAATTGATTTAGTTAATTTTATTTCTTAAATTAATATGTAGAAATATTATTTATATCTATCCTTTTAAGAAATAAAAAATTTTTATCTGAAATTTATTTTGAATAATTTCATTATATTTTAATATTTTTATATTTTCATAAAAATAGAAATAATATTATTAATTTAATAAAATATTCCTTGTATTCTGTTTTTTAAAAAAATGAATAATTGTATTTTAATTATCCATAAGGCTTTTTTAATAAATTTCTGTGTCTATTTTGAAAATAAAGAAATGAAAGAAAATAATCTTTAAAAATTACGATTCCAATAAAATAAATAAGAAAAAAATAAAGATACTATAAACAGTGAAATTAATGACTCCAATAGATATTGAAGAATTAAAAAAAGTATTACCAAAATTAATAAATGAGAATGATGAGATAAAAGGAGTATTAATACGCATTTTATCAGGGGTTGTAGCGACAAAAGAGGACATAAAAAATCTAATAGAATTTAATACTAAAAGATTTGAACAGATGGACAAAAGATTTGAACAGATGCAAGCACAGATGGACAAAAGATTTGAACAGATGGACAAAAGATTTGAACAGATGCAAGCACAGATGGACAAAAGATTTGAACAGATGCAAGCACAGATGGACAAAAGATTTGAACAAGTGGACAAAAGATTTGAACAAGTGGACAAAAGATTTGAACAAGTGGACAAAAGATTTGAACAAGTGGACAAAAGATTT
>SUPR01000028.1 GCA_005191425.1 Candidatus Helarchaeota ASGARD archaeon Hel_GB_B | reverse complement strand
CTATAAATACTCATTTATTTTTACTTTTTATGGGGAAATCAAAAAAATAACTTAAGTCATTTTCAAATCGATAATTAAAATGAATATTTAGTTAAAGTCATTACCTCAATATAATAATTATTATTCATTTAAAATTTGATAAAAAATTCAGGATAACACCTTACGACTGAATGAGTACCTTATTGGTTTCTAATGTTTTAAACTAGAAAAATTATAAAAAATAGTTTATTGTAAGATACAATGTGAATTTTATGTTTCTAATCGAGGAGGTGGAATATATACTCTTCTCATTCCTTCTTTTAATGTTACTGCTTCTTCAGGGCAAAATCTTGCACAAATTCCGCATCCTATGCAATGACTTTCATTTACTACTGCTTTATTATCATCATTTAATGAAATTGTATCCATAGGACATCGTTCGATGCATGTCCCACACCCAATACAAATATCTTGATTAATTTGTGATACATAGTTTGTTGAAGTAATTATTGGAGTTGCGCCCATTCTCCACAAATTAAAAATATCACAACAATCTTTGCAACAATTACATATTGAATTTTCATCTTTATATATATTTGAAGAATTATGGAATGCTTTATGTATTAAACCTGCTTCTTCAGCTTCTTTCATAATTTTTAATGCTTCTTCTTTAGATACTCTCCTTCCAAATCCTTGTTGTATTACATGTCTTGCTGATTTACCAAATGTAAAACATGTTTCCATTGGTGCATTTAATTCACAAGTATGACCCAACATTTTTCTATATTGCCGGCAGAAACAGTTTCCAACTGCAATATCATCAAATTTATTAATGATGTCTTCAATTGTTTGGGCAGGTAAGACTTGTTCTTGTACTTCCATTTTTTCATTTATTTCAATTGATTTAGTGCCTTTACTTGAAAGTAATGTTACTGTTCTATCAGTTGATGGTTGTTTTTCAAAAACAGGAACAATTGTGTCATATCCTTCTTGAATTTTTCCTGCTAGTTCTTCTAATAGTTTCTCATAAAGTTCAGCTATTTTTTTTATTCTATTAAGTTCGGCTTCACTTTCTGGAAGGTTCTGCATAAATTGATATTCAAAAGTCCCTATCATAACAATTGGCATAAGCCTATAAACTATAAACCCTTTTGAACTTGGCTGATTAAATATAAATCCTTTTTTTGCTAATTTCTGAGCTATTCTATCAATCTCCTCTTCCGACATATCTTTTAATTTCTTTTTTAATTGTTCCATTGTCATTGACTGTTTCATTTTAAATGCTTTGATAAATTCCAAATCTTCTTCATCTAAATAATATTTTAAGATCTCAATAAATGTATTTGTTAACGGAAATGGCATCATACCTGCTTTAATTATCGCTTTTGCAGCAGTTTGGTACTTCTTTATTATTTCTTCTTTATCATCAGTTATTGACATTTTACCAAATATCTCCATTTCTTTCATTTAAACATTTTTTAATCTGATATTTTTTCTATTTATTTTAATTGAAATTTGATTTTTTAATCAAAAAATAATTGATCTGTATTTATAATTAAGGCATTTAGAAAAAAATATTTCTATTAGATTTAATAGTTTTATTAATTTATAGATTAAATATTCATAATTTATTCATTAAAAAAATCAATGATGTGGATGAATTTATCATGAAGATTCTTGTAAGTGGCGCAAATGGTTTTATCGGAAGTAATTTAGTTAAAAAGTTGGTGGAAAATGGGCATGATGTAATATCCTTAGTTTTAAAAGGTACTAATGAAGAGTTTTTGAGTAATTTAAATACACAGTTAATTTATGGCGATGTTACTAAACCAGAAACATTAAAAAATATTTTAAATGATATTGAATTGATTTATCACCTTGCTGCAATTCCATCCGATTGGTGGAATAAATCTATTTTTAACGTTAATTACAATGGTACAAAAAATATTTTGGAAGAGGCTATTAAGAATAATGTAAAGCGGTTCGTTTTTATGTCTAGCCTTGTAGTCCATGGATTTTCGAACTTTAATGGCGCTGATGAAAGTACTCCAATTATTTCACCAAATAAAAGAAGGCCTTATACTAAATCTAAAATTTTATGTGAAAAATTATTAAATAAGAAAAAGAATGAAATAGAAATTGTTATAATACGTCCAGGATTTACAATTTTTGGCCCTAATGATTTGATGACTACCTATGAATTGTGCAAAACTTTGGAGAGTGGAAGTATGCCATTTTTAAATCATGGTAAAGCAAAGATGTGCTATTCTTATGTTGAAAATTTGGTCGAAGGTTTAATTTTAGCCGGAACAAAAAAAGAGGCAGCAGGTCAAACCTTTATTATGTGTGATAATAAACCTGAATTTGTAACTTTTCACGATTTTATCGATAATTTGTGTAAAGAATTAAACATAAAAACTCCCACATTATCTCTTCCATATTTTCTTGTATTCCCTTTAATAAGTTTATATGAAAATATTTGTCGTTTATTCAAAAAAAGAAATGGTATTAAATTAACAACTTACCGCTTAAGAGTTGCAAAATTCGATTTGTATTTTAAGGCAGATAAAGCTAAAAAATTATTGGGATATGACCCAAAAATTGATTTTAATAACGCAATTAAAAAAAGTGTAACTTGGTATAACCATCAAAAACAAAAAATAAAATAAAGAAGTAGTTAAAATAATTAATATAAAAGATAACTAAAAGGTCAATTCTTTAAAATAAAAATTTGATTAAGCGTGATAAATTTGGGTAAAAAAAATATGTTTGATGGAAAAATTGCGATGGTCGTAGGTGGGTCTCAAGGTATTGGTAAATCTATTGCCAAAAAGGTTGTCCAATTGGGTGGGTGCGTTTGTATAATTGCTAGAAGAGTTGAAATATTAAAGAAAGCGGTTAAAGATATAGAAGAGTTTAAATCTAATAATGAACAATTTGTAGAAATGATTTCTTGTGATGCCACTGATATCGAAAAATTAAGACCACTAATTGATAATTTTATAGAAAAAAAAGGTATTCCTTATTATCTATTCAATTGTGTCGGTCAAGCTTTTCCAGATTATATTGAAAACCTAAAATTAGATGATTTTAGAAAAACAATGGATGTAAATTATTATGGAGTAGTCGCACCAATTCTTACTTTGCTCCCCTATTATATGAAGGAAAAAACAGGTCATATAATTAATCTATCTTCCGAGGCAGGATTTTTAGGTTTAATGGGTTATAGCACTTATTGTCCTTCTAAATTCGCGATTGTAGGTCTATCTGAATGTTTAAGACATGAATTAAAGCCTTATCACATAAAAATTTCCGTTGTTTATCCTGTAGACACTGAAACTCCTGGATTTGAACAAGAAAATAGAACTAAACCTGAAGAATTAAAAATTATATCTGCAAGAGCGGGGTTAATGAAACCTGATGAAGTTGCAAATATAATTATTAAAAAAATGACAAAAAACAAGTTTAATATATTTATAGGTGCATCTGGATTTCATAATTGGGCAAAAAGGCATATTCCATGGTTTGCTTTTAGTGAATTAGATAAAGAATTAAAGAATGCACGCAAAAAGTTGGGTAAAGATACTAATTACTAACTAAATGTCTAATTTTTTTATAAACCTTATGCTATATTTTGAATTTATTTTATTCTCCTTTAAAAAAATTACTGCAATTAATCCACTAATTAGTCCAATAATCCCTAAAATTTGAAAAGCAAAATCATAGCTAAAATTCAATAAAAAAAATGCCAAAAATGGTCCAACCATACCACCAACACTTCTTGCCATATTATTTATTCCCATTCCCTGCCCATATTTATCACAATCTGAAATATCTCTAATAATTGCTGTTGTACTTGAAACTATTGCCGAATAGGAAAAACCAATAAGCACTTGATTTAGTATTAAAAACCAAATATTATGAGCCATTGAATAGAATATCGAATTTAATCCTGAACCTATAAGTCCTACAAAAAATATCGGGCGTTTTCCCAATTTATCTATTAAATAACCTAAAGGAATTATAAAAATACATTGTGTAATCATATTTATTGACAAAATTAACCCTTTTAAACCCGGTAAAATTATCAATTCATATTGAATATAGTTCGGTAAGATCCCAACAACAGCCCCTTGAGAACATAAATATCTCAGAGATATACAAATAATAAGAAAAATGATAATTTGATTATAATTTTCGTCCTGACCTCTTATTGTAATTTTCTTTATAGAGCACTTTTTTTCTTTTAACTCTCTACTATTTTTTATATTGTTAAAAAGTTGATCTTTAGTTTTATTTGTTTTATATGAGGTAATTAATTTTGTTAAAGGAATAATACTTATGCCTCCTATTATGCTCATAAATATAAAAACCATGTTCAAATTAGTTAATTGCTCTATTATTCCACCAATAATAGACCCAACAGCCCACCCGAAACTGAACATACTATTTATTAATGATGCTTGTTTTCCTGACGCCATTTTATCTTCTATTTTCAAAAATAATGCCATAATTAATGGCGTCCAAGCGGAATTTGAGATACCTATTAATGCTGCAATAATTATTAATATAATAAAGTTATCAATCAAATAAATGGTCAGATATAAAATTGATGAGGAAATAATCCCTATTAATATAAATAAAAGATCCTTATTATATCTATCTGAGACCTTACCAAAAATATATGAAAAAATAATTGATTGTAAAAAATAAATTGAAACAAGTAATGGCGCATTATATACTCCAGCTTTATTAAGCATAAAAATAAAGAAGGCTGGAGAACTGACCGATATAATAAACGCTGATATTAATAGATAAATACTATTTTTCTTCAAAATTTAAATCCTTATTTTATTTAGTTTTTAATATTTTTTAGATTTAATATTTATTAATAAAAATATTACTGAATTCTATCTAAAATACCTTAAAAATTTAAAAGTATTCAAATCATTAGCTAATCTTAATAAAAAATTCAAATTCTGAAAAAAAGTTTTAAGAAATAATGAAATCTGTTTTAATTAAATATTAATAAAAAAGCGGGTTTAAAAAATGGAATCAATCAACGTAAGACCATTATCACCAGATCAACTCCAATGGCAAATTGCGAAAGTTGGCAAAATGAGAGTCCCAGCAAGAATATATGCTAATAAAGAGTTATTAGAACGAATGAATAAAGATAAAACTTTGATCCAACTGTGCGAAGTAGCTCAATTAAAAGGAATACAAAAATATGCAATAGTATTGCCCGATGGGCACCAAGGTTATGGCTTTCCTATTGGTGGTGTAGCTGCAACTTCAGTTGAAGATGGTGTAATAAGTCCTGGTGGAGTCGGATATGACATCAATTGTGGTGTTAGACTTTTAAGAACAAATCTTCATGTCCGAGATAATCCACCTATTAAAAAATTAATTAATAAAATATTCGAACTTGTCCCTTCAGGTTTAGGTTCACAAGGTAAAATCAGAGTAAACCAGACTCAATTAAATGAAGCATTAAGGCTTGGAGCTAAATGGGCTATTGAAAACGATTATGGATGGGAAAAAGACCTAGAATTTATAGAAGAAAATGGTCAAATGGAAAATGCAGACCCCTCTGTTGTATCATCAAAAGCAATACAACGTGGGCTTCCTCAAATTGGGAGTCTTGGGTCTGGAAATCATTTCTTAGAAATTCAAAAGGTAGATAAAATCTATCAAAAAGATATTGCAAAAAAATGGGGGATAAACGAAGTAGGGCAGATAACTGTAATGATACATACAGGTAGTCGAGGGTTTGGGCATCAAGTTTGCTCAGATTATCTAAGGATTATGGAAAAAGCAATGAAAAATTATGGTATAATACCACCAAGCCGGGAACTAGCAAGTGTACCCATTAATTCCAAGGAGGGCCAAAATTATTTTAAAGCAATGGCATGCGCAATCAATTATGCTTTTAATAATCGGCAATTAATTACTCATTGGACAAGAGAAGCTTTTGAATCTGTTCTAGGAACATCTGCAGAAGATCTAGATTTAAATTTAATCTATGGTGTAGCTCATAATATCGCAAAAATTGAGGAACATGAAATTGAAGGTAAAAAAATCAAGGTTTGTGTTCATAGAAAAGGCGCCACAAGAGCATTCCCTCCTAATCACCCTGACCTTCCTTCTAAATATAAATCGACTGGGCAACCCGTTCTTTTACCTGGCTCGATGGGGTCCGCTAGCTATTTATTAGCTGGAACTTCTCGCGCTATGGAATTAAGTTTTGGGTCAACTGCTCATGGTGCAGGGCGAAGTATGAGCCGCTCAAAAGCTAAGCGCACTTTTTGGGGCGAAACTATTGAAAAAGAAATGATGCAAAGTGGGACTTATGTCAAGGCAAAAAGTAAAGTAGTATTAAGTGAAGAAGCACCTAAAGCATATAAAGATATTGACATCGTAGCAGATATTTCTCATAGAATTGGTATTGCAACAAAAATTGTACGTTTAGTCCCTATTGGAGTGACTAAAGGTTAAAAATTTTTATTTTTTATCATTATTTTTTCTATTTTTATTTTATTTTTGAGTAATTCTTTAAAGTATTAATCTCAAAATCTTTATTTTTGAAGAAAATAATGAACTTTTTTAATCGTTTTAAAAATTCTGTCCCAGTATTAAGCCACCTATCTATTCTGAAAATCTTATCAAAAGTAGACTGGTACATTTTATATTTTTTTAAAAGATATCGCACATTAATTGCTTCCCACGGGTGTAAATAAAAAATTGCTAACTTGACCCGGTTTAAACTATAAAAAATTTGAAAAGCTTTAAGTCCCATTGGAAATCTAAAAAATACATTTGGAAATAATACTTTAAATTCAAAACCTTTTTCAAGGAATTTCTCCATCCTAATTTGATTAAATCTAAAAAGACCAAGGGATGAATCATATTTGAAGCCTAAATCTTTTAATTTTACAAGAAGTCTTGCATCAATATCAAGAAATGGTGCCCTAAAACCATAAATTGGCGTTTGTATTATTGATTCAATATTGTTTTTTATTTCGATAATTTCATTAATTATTCTATCATCAACTTTTCTTAATCTCTCGTGTTTATATATCCCGTGCATTCCGATCTCATGTTTTTTGTTTAAATTTCTCACTAGATCTGGAAATTTTTCCGCAATTTCTCCTGTAATAAAAAATGTGGCATGAATTTTTGTTTCATCAAAAATTTTTAATATCTTGGGGAGCCCATATTTTACTCCAAAAAATGAATCTTTTATTGGGTCGGGTTCTACATCTACAGTTATCGCAATTTTCATGAATATTCTCCAATGTTTTTTAATTCTAAAACAAATTGATTTTTTTAATCTAATCTATATTTGGAATGAAAATATCTGATTTAGGTGTATTATCAATTTTTCTATTTAATATTTCAAATTTTTTCAATTTTTCACACGTATTTTTCAACTTCAACATGGTTAAAGCTTCGCTACCTTTCTTTTCCATTACACAAATGATTAATGCTTGGCTATTAATATTTTTAATAACAATTTTTCCTTTTTTATTCTTTATAATCATTTGCTCCATTAATCCTAGATCAAAAATTTCTGAAGTTTTTTCTGATAAAAGAAAAACGCTAGCACCAATAGCTGATATTTTATTCTCTAATTCATTTTCTATTTTTCCACTTTTTTCATTCCACGAGGCAATTGGTAAACCATTTTGATCAACTATTACAGCTTGAAATATATGAGTTGTTTTTACAAGATCTCTTAATATTTCATTCATTGGTTCGATTTTTTTATTCATACAGTTTCACATTTCTTTTTCAATTAACATTGAAAAATGTCATCATTAAATTTTTTAATTATTGTTCATATTATTTTTCAAATTTGTTCTAACAAACTAAATGAGAGAAAAATAAAAATGCAGACAACAAGAGAAATAATTGAAACTTTTATTAAAATAATTGAAGATGAAATTAAAGATAGTGATTTAACAATTATTAATAATATCAAAAATACTATTAAAAAAGCTGATTTCCGTAAAAAATATTATCGGCTTAAAATTTGGAACTTATTAACGGAGTTTGGAAAAAATAACCCTTCTTATAAAGATACTATTGATAGTTTATTAACTGATCTTGCTGTTAAATGGGAAAATACAATGACAAAAGCATTGAATGATGGAATTTTAATAAGTTAGTAAATTACTTTTTTATTTAAATGTCCATGACGAATCGCAAGCAAAATTTGTTTTTGTCTGTAATTATTTCCATTAAACTATAAGTTGCTGCTTTAATACCTACTTTTGAAATATGTTTATCTGGGTTATACTTCTCACCTTTTAAAACGCCATGCAAGAAATACGATCCATTTTTATTCTCTATTTCAATTTTAAATTCTTTAAACAATAACATTTCAGTATCAAAAATAAATAAAAGCTCGTCTAAATAATCATATAATAGTGATTTTAGATCTTCTGATTGAATTGATATTTTATGCATTGTTTTGAATTCAATTTTACTAATGTCTGTCATAGTATCAAAAACCGCACGTCCTGCTTGTTCAAAAGCCTCTTGTAATGACCTTCCACATGCCTCTATATAGACATCACTTTTATGATCCAAAAATTTATAGCCGTCGTTCATTTTTATTCTTTATATTACATTTAGAAATTAAAATTATTTGTTAATCAAATAAAATATTTAAATAATTATTCTTAAATAATACAACCTATTTTAATTAATTTGATCGTAAATAAAATTTAAGATCTATAAATATGGCGCTTAATATTATTTAAAAAAGCCGGGATAGCCAAGCGGATTACGGCGCAGGCCTTGAGTATATGAGTCATGATAGTCTGTGACACTCTGTGTCGCGTGAGTTCGAATCTCACTCCCGGCGTTTTCTATTTTTTATTTCTTTAAATAATAAATCTTATCTTTTTTATAAAAATTGGTCAATAAATGTTTGTTTAAAAGTTAAATTCCTATAAGCTTTAGCTAATCTGTCCAAATTTTGTTCAAAACTTTCTTGAGATAGACCTATTTTTAATAAATATTCTTTTGCTTTAAATCTATTAAGATTAGATGGTTCTGGAGACAAGGTCAATGAATCAGGAGTAATAAAGAAATTTTTAAATTCTTGAAAATCGTGTTCATTAATTATACCATGTTTGATTAAATTTTCTAAGGTACCAAATTCTTTTATTAACTTTAAACTTGTTTTAACTCCATATGATTTTGAATTTTTATTAGAAAAATAATCATTGCCCATAATTAAATTAATCGCCAGAAATTGATCAAAATTTATTTTATTTGAATTTAATACATTTTGGAGCAAAATTCGCTGTAAAGTATCATTTTCAAAATTTAATTTTCTATACATTTCATGGATACCAAATAAAAGGCAATTATAATCATTTGTAATTATACCTGCGGCTTTTTTTTCGCTAATTAATTTTTTACAGGCTTGAAAAATATTAGTAGGGGATATGACCGTGTTAATTCCAAGAAATTTTATTAAAGTCGAAATATTATCAATGAAATTTACATAATTTTCATTTATTGATCTATTATTTAACATATTATTAGTATTCATTTTTTGAGTTTTATCTTTTGATTTTTGTTTATTTAATATTTCTACAATTTTTTCTATTTTATCTTTTACTCTAATATTATAATTTAGCGCATTTATATTATCAAAAATGAAAATTGGACGAACTTTCCTCTCTAATAAATTTATTATAAAATCTAATAAATATAAATAGTGCGAAATTGGTTCTCCTTTATCATTATAAAGAATTTTATCTTGCCGCTTTATTCTTGTTAATGCATTATAAAGAAAATCATAGCCATCAATAACCAACGTCTTAAATTTTAATAAATCAAAATGATTTAATTCTATAGAAGGATTTATTAAAACTCCTAATTTTAATCCCATTTTCACCAATCTTAAAATTTCAATATATAATTAAATAACAAAAATGATTTTTCTTATTTTTCAAATTATTGGTTGTTTAATTTAAAAATCTAATAGAATCTAATAGCCATAGGTTCATTATCATAGAATAAAAATATTTATTACTTTATATTTTACCCTTAATCATATCCTTTACAAGTAATTTAAAAGTTTCCTTAATATTTTCCGAAGTTTTAGCTGAAGTTTCAATATATCGATAACCATATTCCTGGGCTTTTCTAATTCCCTCTTCTTTTGATACTTTTCTTAAATCTTTAAGGTCTATTTTATTTCCAACTAACACTACTGGTATATTAATTGTATTTGTATTTATTTCTTTAATCCATTTATCAAGATTTCTAAAAGAATCTAATCTTGTGGTGTCAAATAATAATAAAGCACCTTGTGCACCCGAATAATATATTCCTCTCATACTAGCCCACCTATCTTGTCCAGCTAAGTCCCAGATAGAAAAATGAATTAAATCCGTATCATTCATCCAAAACTCATTTCTTACAATATTTACTCCTAATGTAGGTTTGTATTCTGAGGTAAATAATGCTTGGGCAAATCGCACAGTTGTTGTAGTTTTACCAACACCAGCATCCCCCAATATAAGTATTTTAAACACATATTCGTTCTTAGGTTTTCTTTTAGGCCTTTCTATTTTTCCCAAAGTCGGGACAGACGGGTCAATTTGAACATTTTTATTTATTTTTAAAATTTTAGTAGCTACATAATCAGAATAAGGATTTATAATGTTCAAATCCGATTTCAAATCACAAATTAGGACAAGAATAAGGTCATCAATCTGTCTGAAAATAAACTTTCTATAATCAGTACTTAAAGATGAATTTTGAAATAATCCTGTCTCGAAATCGATCTTTATTTTATCGGAAATAAACGAAATTAATGATGTAGTACCACCAATTTCCTCTTCATCAAGTGTACTATTCATCATTGATGTTAATAAATTTCCCTTATTATCGAAAATCATTGCTGCTTGAATTGATGTTAATGCATTTATCAGATTCTCTAATACCTTATTTACCAAACTAAGATCTATTTTTAACATTATCATCACTTTTATAATAAATTCAAATTGAAATAAGAATTTTTACTATTTAATTTTTATTTAGATGAGATTGAATAACCACAAATTTTACAAACATTAGTACCTTGCTGTAAACGAGAAATCAAACCATTTTTAAGACAATTTGGACAAATTAATAATTCCTTTTTACAAACTGGACAAATAGGTCTATAATTTTTCTCTTTAAAACAATCTATACATACAACATTTTGACAATAAGGACATTTAAGCGCATGATCTCTACATGCAATTTTCTTATGAAATTGACATTCAAGTTTGGCTTTATTTTTACAAAAATTACAAATTTTGACCAATTTTAATTCCGTCCAATTATGCGTTCTTATATTTTTATGTTTAAACAATTCTAGATAGATTATTTATAATTATTTTTATAATAATCTACTAAATTATTAAACATTAATTCCAGAAATCTTAAGGAATGAAAAAATATTAAAAATTAAATGAGCATTAAGTAAATATCAAAAATATTTGACGGAGTTAGCCTAATGACTTTAAATCCAATGGAGAAAAAAGAGATATCAATGAATGTTTTTTATGCTTTACTTACGGCATTAAATGATATAATGGGACAAGATGGTAAAAATAGTGTTTTGAGATATGCAAAATTAGATAAATATATTCATACTCACACCCCTGATGAAATTTCAATGGACGAGAAAATTGATTATAATATTTTTCATTCTTTAATTAATTCTATGTTTGTCCTACTTGGGTTTGGTACTTCTGCCATTTTATATGAAGCAGGGCGAAAATGGTTGATATACTTATCTCCTTTTGGGCTATCTTTAGATGTAATGATTAAAAAATTGGAAAACTGGATTGGAGGCAAATGGGATTTAATTAAGAAAGATGATTTAGAAATAGTGGACGTCTATGAATGCCCAATTTGTTATGGACTTAAATCAATGTCTGGAAAACCTATTTGTCATATTATCGGTGGTGCTTTAAGTAAAATTAAAGAATCCGAAACAGGAGAAAAATATGATGTAATAGAAGACAAATGTATTGCATTGGGAGATAAATGTTGTGAATTTAGAATTGTTAAAAAATATAAACTTGATGTAAAGGAATATCTAAAGGAGTGATTATAAATATGGATGAAAAATCAAAACATAGATATGTATTCAAAGTCGTAGTTATTGGTGATGGCGCAGTTGGTAAAACATCACTAATTAATCGTTTTGCAGAACAAAAATTTATTAAAGAATACAAACCTACCTTGGGCACTAATATTGTGATAAAGGAAATTCAGGAAAATGGCGATAATATCCGCTTGTTAATGTGGGACATAGCTGGACAAAGTAAATGGAAAGATGTCCGCCATTTGTATTATCAAGGTGCTTCATCTGCTATACTTGTATTTGATGTCACAAGACCTGAAACATTTAATAATATTCCACATTGGTTTGATGACTTACTCAAATACTCCGGCGATATTCCCCGCGTTTTAATTGCTAATAAAATTGACCTCACTGAAATTAGAAAAAAATCTACTGAAGAAATAAAAGAAATGGCAGAAAAAGTAAATGCAAAATTTTTTGAAACTTCTGCCGCTGATGGCACAAATGTATTAGAAGCTTTTATTTATCTAGCACGTTTAATGACAAATAAAATAGTAAAATAACAGACCTTATAAAGTCTAATTTTTAGGTTAAAATTGTTTAGCCTAATGTACCCTATTTTATTATTTCATGTAAAACCATTATCAAGTAATTTAAATTTTATTTAATTTCTTTATATGCCCTAAAATAATACTAAATTTAAATTCGGACTGAACAAAATTTTTAAATTATATTATTACTCTCTTTAATTTGACCTTAAGTTTCATATTCTAATTTAAACCCAAAAATTTTATATTACTTCCAAAATTTAAAATATCATCTTTATTAGATTATTTACAAATCATTAATAAATTTAAAAAAGTTAAATGTTTTTTAATTTAAAAATAAACAAAATTTATAACTTAAAAGAAATTGATTATATCTCCTTATATTGGACATAAAAAATTTATGAATTATTCAGGAGAAAACCAATGTCTGAAAATTATAGGCATATTATACGTGTAGCAGGCACTGACTTAGATGGCTCAAAGAAAGTCGGCTATGCCATGACTAAAATTAAAGGAATAAATATTAGAATGGCCCATATCATTTTAAGGCTAGCTGAAATTGACCCTAATATTAGACTGGGGTTTTTATCAGATCGTGATATTAAAAAAATTGAGGATATAATCAAAAACCCTCAAAATTATCCTATTCCACCATTTGTAATGAATAGACAAAAAGATATCAAATACGGTCATAATACTCAAATAATTGGGTCTGACTTAATCTTAATACACAAATCCGACATTGATAGATTAAGAAGTATTAAATGTTACCGCGGAATTAGACATGCATTAGGGCTAAGAGTTCGTGGACAAAGAACAAGGACAACTGGTAGAAAAGGTGCCGTAGTAGGTGTTTCTAGACGTAAGAAAAAATAATTAAAATGATTTTTATTTTGAAATTGGTGTTGAATTATGGGTGATCCTAAAAAATCTAAAAAGAAATATTCAAAACCATCCCATCCATGGGAAGCTGAACGATTACATGAAGAATTAATTCTTGTTGGAACATATGGCTTGAGAAATAAACGAGAATTATGGCGCCATCAAACAATGCTCAGAAAATATCGTCGTAGAGCAAGAGATATTAGAATAATGCCTAAAGAAAAACAAGAAAAAGAAACCGAGATATTAATAAAAAAGCTCCATAGAATTGGAGTATTACCTGAAAATGCTACTATTGATGATGTCCTACAACTAACTGTTAGTGATATTCTTGAACGAAGGCTACAAACAGTTGTATTTCGTAAAGGCTTAGCAAAAACTCCATATCAAGCTCGCCAGTTTATTGTTCATGGACATATCGCAATAAGCGGAAAAAGAATCTTAATACCTAGTTATATTGTAACTATTGATGAAGAGCCTGAAATTACTTATAGTCCTACATCTCCTTTAGCAAAAAATCCTAATCATCCTGAGCGGCAAAAAGGAGTTGTATCTTAAAAATTTAGGGTTGATTAAAAATGTCTAAAAAGAGTTCAAAAAATAAAAATGAAGAAGTAAAAGAAGAAAATAATGAAGAAGATGTAAACATTAATCAAGATAAGACAAAATCTAATGATACTAGTGAACTTTCTTCATCGGAAGAAGTAAAAGAGGAAGTCAAAGAGGAAACAAAAGAGGAAGTCAAAGAAGAAGTTAAAGAGGAAACAAAAGAAATAAGAAGAAAACATAAAAAGAAACAAAAGAAATTATGGGGTATTGCTCACATTTTTTCATCGTATAATGACACAATTGTCCATATTACTGATATTACTGGAGCTGAAACTCTTGCAAGGTATTCAGGTGGAATGATTGTAAAAGCTGATCGGGAAGAATCTAGTGCATATGCTGCGATGCAAGCAGCTTTTCGTGCTGCTAGAGAAATCAAAGACAAAGGATATAATCATATACACATTAAAGTTAGAGCGCCCGGTGGTCATGGGCCTCGGACACCTGGACCAGGTGCTCAAGCTGCGATTAGGGCATTGGCTAGGTCAGGCCTCCGAATAGGAAGAATTGAAGAAGTTACACCCATTCCTCATGATACTACAAGAAGGAAAGGTGGCAGACGAGGAAGAAGAGTTTAAACTACTTAGAATTATTAATGAATTTTATTTTATTTACTTAATAATATATAATATTAGATCAAAAACACTCAAATATCATAAAATTTTATTTATAAAATTCCAAATTAAAAGGAATGATAAAATCATAAGATTTTTAAATATTCTAAATTTTAAATAAACAAATTTAATTTATCGATATATTCTTAAAATATGGAAAAATGATTATTTTACTAAACAAAAAGATTTAAATCAATAAATAATCTCTCAAAAATAATTAACTCAAATTTATCAATACAAATTTATCTGTTAAAAAATAATTACAAAATGAATGTAAAGGTCATTTTTAACATATTCCATGATCTTCACTTTTTATAGATGATAATTAATGAGTATAAAAATATTGGAACTATCTGATGATGGAATGTATTTGAAAATCCTTATAGAGGATTTTCCAAAAGAGTTCGTAAATTCATTACGAAGAATAATTCTTGCAGAAGTCCCTACTATGGCTATAGAAGACGTTTGGATTGTAAAAAATTCAAGTCCTTTGTATGATGAAATGCTAGCTCATAGACTCGGATTAATCCCATTAACTACTGATTTAGAGTCATATGTTTTACCTGAAGAATGTGAGTGTAAAGGTGAAGGGTGTCCAATGTGTCAAGTAGCATTTACATTAGAAAAACAAGGTGATGAACATAATATTATGGTCTATTCAACAGACCTAAAATCTGAAGATGAGAAAATACAAGTTGCAGCAAAAATTCCAATTGTCAAGTTAAATGCTGGGCAATCAATAATCCTTGAGGCATATGCTAAATTAGGTAAGGGGATTACTCATGCAAAATGGCAGCCAGTTGGGACTTGTGCTTATAAATATATGCCAGAAATTAATTTACGAACTGATCTATGCGAAATGTGTGAAGAATGCGTAAACCAATGTCCTCGTCATATTTTAGAAATAGTTAATGAGCCATTTCATTCAATTGCTATTAATGATATTGAAAATTGTACAATGTGCAAAATTTGTGAAGAAGTTTGTGAATTTGGTGCAATTAATATATCATGGCATGATGATGTCTTTATATTTACAATTGAAAGTACTGGTGCTTTACCAGCTCTAAAAATTTTAAATACTGCAATAGAAATATTGAGAAATAAAGCAAAAAATTTATTAACAAAAATTGAAGAAAACGTGGAGTAAAATGAAGCTAAAGACGAAATCAAGCAATGAAAATTACATTAAATTAATTAAAATGCTCTGGAAAACGAAAAGAAGGTCTTGGAGGACAGTATATAATTGGTTAAATAAACCTAATAAAAAAAGAGTGGTCGTTAACATTAATAAAATTAATAGATTTGCCAAAGAAAATGACCAGATTATAATACCTGGAAAAATTTTAGGTGATGGTAATTTTGACCATAAAATTGCTTCTATCGCGGCATTATCATTTTCAGAATCTGCTCGAAAAAAAATATTAGAAAATAAAATAAAATTAGAAACAATTGAGGAATTATATAACCGAAATCCAGAAGGTAAAAAAATTAAAATTATTGTATAATTTGAAATAGGACTGAAATATTATGACAAACCCAACTATAATTGATGCAACTAATTTAATTCTTGGAAGAATGGCATCAATTGTTGCTAAAAGACTTTTATTAGGCGAGAAAATAGTAATAATTAATGCTGAAAAAGCAGTTATTTCTGGAAAATATCACCAAATTATTGAGTCGTATAAGGAGCGGCTAAATATTCGAACTTTAACAAATCCTTTAAAAGGCCCTTTCCATCCACGGAAACCCGACCGAATTGTTCGTAAAACAATAAGAGGAATGCTCCCATGGAAAAAACCCCGTGGTAAAAAAGCATTTCATAATTTAAGAGTATACATTGGAATTCCTGAAAAATATCAAAATAATAAATTAAAATTAGAAAAATTAGATAGTGCATCTGTTTCTAGATTAAAAGAAAAATATATTCACATATCTGATCTTGCTATTCAAATTGGAGGCAAATTTTAAGAGTAAAATAGGTGCGAATGAATAATGGTAAAGATTGTATTAACTTCTGGAAAAAGAAAGACTGCTATTGCAAGAGCTACTACGAAAACGGGCAAAGGAAGAATTAGAGTTAATAAAGTACCAATTGAAATTATAGAAACCGACTTAGCAAGAGAAATTATGATGGAACCACTCTATCTTATTGACGAAAAACTACGTAATTCTATTGATATTGATGTGAATGTTAAAGGTGGTGGACGAATGGGCCAAGCACAAGCTGTAGCAATAGCTATTGCTAGAGCACTGGTACAATGGTTTGATACCCCTGAAATTAAAAATCTAATTATGCAATATGATCGGACATTAATCGCAGGAGATTCCAGAAGAACTGAACCTAAAAAATTTGGTGGCCCATCCGCACGTGCACGTTTTCAAAAAAGTTTTAGGTGAAGGTGTTTTTTATGATTATCCCAATTAGATGTTTTACATGCGGAAAAATTATTGCTGATAAATGGGAAATTTATGAAGAAAGAGTAAAAAATGGCGAACATCCTAAGGATGTCCTCGATAGCCTAGGTATAAAAAGAATATGTTGTCGTCGCATGTTTATCAGTTTTAGAGATTTATTAGATGAGATAAGTCGATTCGAACAAACTCCAAAATAAAAAGTAAATTTTTGTAATAAAATTTAAAAAACAATCTTTTATTGAATATACTCAAGTTTTTGATGAATGATGAAAGGCTATTTTGCCTAGAAAGAAAAAAGGTGTATGATTAAATGTCAAAATTTGCAAAATATAAAGTTTCTGAAGAGTTAGAAAATATGGCACTTGAAGTCCTTGATATTGCAGTCGATACGGGTAAAATCAAAAGAGGAATAAATGAAACTACTAAAGCAATAGAAAGAGGTATTGCCAAATTAGTTTATTTTGCGGGTGATGTCACACCGCCCGAAATAATTATGCATTTACCTCCTCTATGTTCAGAAAAGAAAACACCATTTATAATGATCTCCGATAAAAAGAAATTGGGTAAAAGAGCAGGCATAGAAGTCCCAACTTCGTCTGTAGCTATTATCGACCCTGGCGATGGGGTTAAAATACTAAAAGATTTAATATTTAAACTAACTAATGAATGAATTTTTAAAAATGGTGGTTAATAATGGAAGAAGAGACAGTTCCTGCGGAAGTAATTGAAATAGTTGGCCGAACAGGAACTACTGGCGAAATTATTCAAGTAAAAGTAAGAGTACTTGAAGGTATTTCTAAAAACCGTATCTTAACTCGTAATGTTAAAGGACCTGTACGATTGAAAGATATCTTAATGTTAAAAGAAACTGAACGCGAAGCTAGAAAAATTAAAGTCCCATAGGTGATTATATGGTCAGAATTCAAAAATGCGCATTTTGTAATAAGGATATCGAACCCGGTTGTGGGTCCATGCATGTTAGAAGCGATGGAAAAGTAACATACATCTGTTCCTCTAAATGTTACAAAAACTATTTTAAATTACGACGAAACCCCCGAAAATTAAAGTGGACTAATTGGTAATTTTTGTTTCAGTTTAATTCTAATTTTTTAATTCTCTTAATTCTTTAGCATTTTTTTCTGGATTAGATGAATTTATAATAGTCCCAGTACCTCTTTCAACTCCTCCCAAATATTTCTTTTTTCCTCCTCCCCTTTGAATTACTATAAATTCTACATAAAAATGAAAATATTCGTAGTTTTCTTCCGTTGTAGGTTTCTGATGAAAAAGCATTAAATAATCAAGCTGATTGGGAAATCTTTTTCTATATATATTTAAAATCTGCTTTAAACTTATAGCAAAATTTCTAATTTCATTTTCTTTTAAATCTGAAAGACTTTGAATGTGTCTTTTTGGGATCAAAAATGTCTCATATGCATATTGTGAAAAAAATGGTATAAAACAAACAAAATCATCATTTTCAAAAATGATCCTTTTTTTATCTTTTATCTCGAATTCTATGATGCTACAATAAAGGCATTTCTCATTTTTTTCAAAATAGGATTTTGATGAATTTAATTCTACTTTAATTCTTGGTGGGATAAATGGAAAAGAATAGATCTGACCATGTGGATGGTCTAAGGAAACTCCAATTTCAGTTCCTGTATTTTCAAATATAAAGACATATTTAATTTCGCTAATTTTACCAATCTCTTCATATCTATTAGTCCATAATTCAATAATTTTAACAATATGGTCAACAGGAAGTCGTTCCAAAGTTTTATAATGGTCTTTCGTGTATATTATTACCTCACAAACCCCTTTTGCTGGTAAAACTGGTACTAAATCATTCCCTAAAACACTTGGTTCTGGTGGTTTTATTTGCAAAGAAGGGTATTTATTTGGTAAGTATTTTACAATCCATTCGCCCTCTACTTCTTCTTGTCCCTCGCAAAATGGACAACTTTTCTCCATTATATTAGCTTTTTTATGCACTTGCGGCCTTATAGCTCTATGTCCAGCTATAATTGTCCATTCTTGAAGAATTGGATTCCAGCGCAACTCCGTCATCTTATCAACCACTATTTTTTGATTTATAAATTAAGAGTTTAATTTTAAATATTTAATAAAATTGAATAATATAGTTATATTTTTAACCTTTTTTAATATCTTATTTAACTTCGTAATATTCAAAAATTATTTAACATAATTTTTAAGGTACAACTAATTTAGCAATGCTAAGATTACTTATATCTTATATTCATTTATTTAATTCTCTTAAATAATCTTTAATTTATTTATAAAACAAAAAATGTCTAATAAATTAACTAAAATTTTGTCATAATTAAAGAAAATTCAACAATAAATGGAATTATATGTTTAATATAAATATTTATGTTTAGTTCTTTTTTATACTTTTCAAAAAGTTTAAGTTTGATTATAGAAACAGTTATTGTTAAAAGTTTAAGGCATATTTTCTTTTATAGTTTAAAATTTTATCATTTTAAAATATTTCTTTAAATTGTACTTTTAATTCATATAGGATTAAATCAACTCAATTTAAATACATATTTTTAGTTATTTAATAAATAATTAAAAAATTGATTTATAACTTTAAGTGAAATAAAAAATGAGTCAGAAAGAGGGTGCAACTTTAAAGAAAAAGTTTCTTTTTGGTTTAAGTGCTATTCCTGATCAATTAACATATCAATCATTTACATTTCTAGTATTCACATTTTACTATAGCGTAATTGGACTTAATATGACGCAATTATGGATTGGATTTACTATCTGGGGTATCTGGAATGCTATAAATGACCCATTATTAGGTCTTTTGTCAGACAGAACAAAATTGTTTAAGAAGTTTGGTAAACGTCGGTTTTATATAACGATAGCTTTTGTGCCATTATGTTTGCTAATGATTTTCCTATATACTGCTCCATTTACAAGCAATTTAATTAATTTTATCTATTTTCTCATTATAATTAATGTAAATGAAGGTGTTTATACTTTATATTCAGTAAATGTTAATGCATTATTTCCGGAAATGTTTCCTTCAGAAAAAGAACGAGCTTCTGCAAATATTTTTATAAAAAGTTTTACTGTCATAGCTTTAATTTTTGCAATAGTAGTCCCAACCTTTATTATTACTCCAATGGTTCCTAAAAATGGAATAACTGCAACTGAAATTTTTCCAAAATACATTATAAATGGTATTTTTTTGGCGATAATAACTGGATGTATTGGGATATTTTTTGTCCTTTTTGGTATTAAAGAACGTCCTGAATATGCATATGATGTAGAGAAAGGCCCTGGTTTTGTAGAAGCTGCAAAAATAACATTAAAAAACAAAAGTTTTCTCATTTTTGTTATAGCAAATACATTTGTTTGGTATGTATTCGGTCTTTTACCGACTATTTTTCCATTATATGCTGCTTATGTATTAGAAATACCTCCTGAATCAACCTTTCTCTCAGGCCTACCACTAATTGCTGCATTTATTGTTGCTGCGTTTACTTTTCCTATCCACAGAAAAATGGGGAAAAAATTTGGTTTTAGAAAGGCATTTATAATAAGTTGTATAATCTGGTGCTTTACTATGATACCATATATTTTTCTAGGTTCAGGAGATATTATCTTGTGTATTATATTTACTGCAATTGTCGGTTTTCCATTGTCCGGAGCATTATATTATGTAGATATTTTAATTAGTGATATAATTGATGAAGACGAGACAAAAACTGGCTGTAGACGAGAAGGCAGTTATTATGGAATGAATGCATTCATTCATAGATTCTCTATCTTATTAAGAATAACTACTGTAGCCTTAGTGTTTACCGGAGCTGGTTGGGCAGAATATACACCGAATCCTAATATTAATGTAATTTTTGGCCTAAAATCTTTAATGGTAGTATTTCCTATTCTTGCTATTTGTATTGCTATAATTTGTTTGATAAAATTTCCATTACACGGCGAAAGGTTACAAAAAATGAGAGAGGAACTTGAAAAAATTCATGAAAATAAACGAGCTAGTGTAAAAGATAATAAAATTTAAAAGATTTTTCTTATCAACCAATTTTTTTTTATTTTTATTCCAATTTTTTTTCTCCTATTGCAAACTCATATCATTGTAAAAATTAATTTGAATGCTTTTAAAATATGTTTAATCTTTTAGGATTAAAAAAAATCTTGAACTTTTTGTAATAATTTCTCAGGTTCAACTGGAGAAATATTATCATATATAAGCCTTGGGAGAAACCAAACATCATTTAGCGGAATTTTACTTATATTTGGCCTAGCAATAATTCGCATAGAGCTCCAAAAGTATTTTCTAATTTCATCTAAATTATCTTTAGATTTATATGGCGCAGAATATAAAGCAAAATTAAAAGAAGTAACTTTATTTTTATGATAAAATTTTAATACATTAGATAATCCTTGAGCTATATCCTTAAGATTATTATCTGTAAATTCATGAATACATGTTTTATTTTTAACTATGCATTGGATTTCATATACCCCTAGAGGAGCAAATGAAACAAGCCATTCTGTAGTCCCAATTGCCCCTATATAACGTTCTTTTAAATTTTTTTCTGAATTAATTAAATCATCCCAAAAATTCTTTTTATTTTTTTCAAAATACTTTTTACTATTTATCAATAGTATTTTATTATAATAAAAATTATTTTCTGACAAATAAAGTTGAAAATGCGGATGTACGATAGTAGAACCTGCCGAATATAAATAATTACAACCTAAAATACAGTTACATTCAACATTTTCATATTCTTTTAATATATAATGCGTGTATTCCCTTGCAACTTTTAATGCAGAATAAATTATATCTGGTGAAAATTCATCTAAATTTAAAAAATGTTTCTCGGTAAATACAATAACAGCAGAATGTTCAAAAAAAGAGAAAATATTTGGAAATCCAATTGCTCCATCAATTTGAATTTTTCCGTTTGGAATAATTTTTTCGTCAAAATTTGGTGTTTGCGTCATTATTTTATCTGGACAAAATGGGCATCCAGCTTGGGTATTTTCGATAATATTTTGAATTATATTTTTAGATGGTTTATTCATTATGATTTTTACTTTATCTAATAGCGACTCTGGAATTATACAATTCTGACCAGTTAATGGGTCCTCTCTGAACTCTACTTTCTGTTTTTTTAATTCAAAATTATACATTGGATTATGAAATTCAGCATATTTTTTTATTTTTTTAAATTCGATCATTTATCTCACATAACGAATCTTTTAATAAGTTAAATCATTAAGATTTGTAAATTTTATTTTTATTCAATAATTGGTCTGAATTTTAGACCGTACCTTATTACATTTTCTTGTTCATATATTCTTCTAAAAACTGCTGAAACTTTCATTCCTATATTTACATCTTTGAAAGGATCACAATCCGTTAATTGTACGTTTATTTTTAGTCCCTCTTCTAGTTCTACTATGGCTATTGCGTATGGCCCGCATTTTTTTTGCATTTTTGCAAATTCCGGAGGAGCTCCTCCTCTTCCAATAATTGTATATGTATATACTGTACCTTTTCCTTTTAATTCGATGTGTTTTTGAGTATTTTCTTGTCCACACTTTTTACATAATGTAGTCGGTGGAAAATTCAACTCTCCACAATTTGAACATTTTCCTGCCACTAATCTATATTTCTGCGGTAAAGCTTTCCAATATTTAGGAATTGACACATGTGCCACTTTTAATTCACCTTTTATTAATCCAAATCTATTAATTCTTTAAATTTTAAATATTTTTCATAATTAATATACTCTTTTCTATTTATATACTGGTCAATTGTAGGAATTTCATTAATTTTATCTTGTTTTCTATTTACTTTTATTCCAAGTGCATCACTTCCAGCTCCCGAACCATATGAAACTATTAGAATTCTGTCGTTTTCTTTTGCTTTGTAATATAATATTGCATTTAAACCCAATAATGCAGATGCTGCACCTGTATCTCCAATAATTCTAAGAGTATCCAAATAAATTTTATTTTTATTTAATTGTTTAAAAATACGTGTGGGTTGCCTTGAATCATGGCCTTGAATATAAACATGATCAAATTCATTAAGTTTGATCTTTAACTCATCTGTTAAATCGTTAACTGTTTTTTTGATAGTGTTATTATAAGCATAATTTGAGTATGGTGCAATTTCTAAGTCTTTCATCATTTTTGTTCCATTTCTTTTAAATCTATCCGAAATGTATTCAATATTTGCCGTTTTTTTACCAACTATTTCGGCAATGGATTTATTATTGTTCCCAATAACTATTGCAGCTGCAGCTGCAGCTTGTACATGTTCCAAGCTATCTCCAGGGGTTGCTAGCGGCGCATCTGACCCTATGATAAGACCATATCCACCCTTATTTTCTATTATATCAATTCCCGTAGATAATGCTGTTGTCCCTGCTTTCTCTGATTCTGTAAAATCTAATAATAATATGTCCATTGGTAGTCCTAGTGCCATTGCAACTTCAGATGCCATTGATTTGACATTATATGGAGATGATACACTTCCAATAGCAATTAATTTTAAGTCATTTTTATTTATCCTTGAATTGTGGATAGCATTATATCCGGCTTCCACTGCCATTGTAATAACATCTTCGTCATATCCTATTACTGATTTTTCTTCAATTTTTCCTGAAAAATGCCCCCATGTTTTTATATATTCTTCCTTTTTAATCCTATATCTTGGTATGTATGTACCATAACCTATAATCCCTACATTATTACTCATTTTTTATACTCTCCTCAATATTGTAACCGTACAGGCAGAGCCCGTGCCTCCTACATTATGCGTTAATCCAATTGTTGCATCATGCACTTGATTCTCATGCTCGCCTCTTAATTGTTTGAATATTTCATATATTTGAGCTGTTCCTGTTGCTCCGATTGGGTGTCCTTTCGCTTTCAACCCTCCTCCTGTATTTACTGGAATTCTCCCATGAATAGTAGTTTCTCCGTCTAAAATCATTTTTCCTCCATCACCTTTTTTACAGAACCCAATATCTTCATAAGCTAAAATTTCTGCAATAGTAAAACAGTCATGCACTTCAGCCACCTCTATATCTTTAGGTTGCAAATTTGCCATTTTAAATGCCATTTTGCTTGCTTTCACTGCAGCATCTATTCTTGTGATTGATTCTCTTTGATATAATGCCAAATGGTCTGTCCCGGCACCAAATCCAACAATTTCAATAGGTGTATCTGTATATTTTTTTGCAATTTCTAAATCACATAAAATGACACAAGAAGCACCGTCCGTAATTGGGCAACAATCATAAATATTTAATGGGTACGCTACTATTGGTGCATTCATTGCTTGTTCTAATGTAATTTTTCTTTGAAATTGAGCTTTTGGATTTCTTGAAGCAAAATCATGATTCTTAACAGCAACACTTGAGAGTGCTTCCTTTTTTGTACCAAATTCTTTCATATGCCTTGTCGCCATTAAAGCATAATTTCCAGGAAATGTCATACCAGATAAACGCTCCCATTTTATGTCGCCCGCAACTCCAAACCAATATAACCTTGTTGCTTTGCTAATATCTTGCATTTTTTCAACTCCACCTGCAATCACTATATCATTTATTCCAGAAGCAATTGACATTATAGCATATCGTAAAGCATATCCACTTGAACCGCAAGCATTTTCAACTCTTGATGCAGGTATTCCTATTAAATTTACTGAGTCAACAACAAGTGCTGACATATTTCCAAGTTGAGAACCACCAAAAGCTAAAGAACCAACAAAAGCTTCTTGAATATCTTTAGATTCTAAATTATCTACTTGTCCCATCGCTTCTAAAAATGCTTCAACAAACAACTCTTCATATTCCATTCCTACTCGTGCTCCAAATTTCGACTCACCAGCAGCTATAATCCCGACACGTCTCATCTATTTCTAACCTTCATTGGTCTCATTTCTTTTTTTATTCATAATTTTATTAATAATTTCAAATTATAAATAAATAGAGACTTATATCTAACATTTTTAAATATTTAACATAGTTCTTAATCTTAAAAAATTTAAATAAATATAATTAACAAAATTTAAATTCTTATTTAATGGGCTTATCTCTAAAATATTTGTCATATTAAATTATTTGTTATTAATAAATACATTATAAAAGGACTTCATATAAATGTCTGAAACCGAAATTAATGATTTGCTAAAGTCTACATCCAGTATTAAGGGCTGGCTTTTAGATAAAGAGGCAATTTTTCTATATAACACGGCTAAAAGTTGCACTGGTAAAGGGGTTATCCTTGAGATTGGCTCTTGGCATGGAAAGTCAACAATATGGCTTGGTAAAGGCTCAGTAGCAGGAAAAAATATTAAAGTTTATGCTATCGACCCGCACACTGGCTCTTCTGAACATAAAGATTGGTACGGAAAAGTTTGGACTTTTGAAATTTTTAAAAAAAATATTTCTAAGTATAAACTTGATAATATTGTTGTCCCCATTGTTAAAACATCTCAAAAAGCAGCAAAAGAATGGGATGGTAAAAAAATCGAATTTCTATGGATAGATGGGGCTCATGAATTTAAATATGTTCTTCTTGACTATAAATTATGGGAACCATTTTTAGTTAACTCTGGAATTATTGCTTTTCATGACACTTTAGGTTTTTATAAGGGTCCTAAAAAGGTCATTTATCAATATCTCTTTATGGGAAACAAATTCAAAAATATCGGTTTCATTGGCTCAATAACATTTGCTAAAAAATCCGACCAAATCTCTTTCCTTGATAAAATTAAAAACCGTATTATATATTTATTAAAAAAACTATATATTATCGCAATTAAAATTAATATGCTTGGTGGAAATTTTAAACCAATTGTAAGTATTTTCTCCATTCTTAAAATAAACCGATTTCTTAATTTTTAATCCATTAATTTAAAATTATCTATAAAACATTGAATAATAATCTAAATATTCACCTTTTTATAATTTTATTAGTAATTATTTTATTAATATTCGGTATTTTTATTCCAGTCTTTTTAACTCTTCCTTCATTTTGTTTAAAACTAAAATAATCTTCTTACTATCTCGTCCTGGTTCATAACTTTTATTTATTAAATTTTCATAAAATTGAATTTTATTCAATATTTTTTTAACAAGAGAACCTTCATCTTTAATATCACCAATCTTGTATATCCTATTATTATAATAAATTGGGATTATCATCCAATCGATTATATTTCTTTTTATGTGTTTTTCTATAATTTTATTTATATTATACGTATTATGTAAAATTATATCTGCTTTTTTGTCTGAATTGCGTTCAATTTTAAATTCAGGGGTAATTGTTATCTTATATCTATACTTTTTTTTGTTACTCTTGAAAAAAGCCATAAGAATTGGTGAATTATACTTTAAGGCTAGCGAAACTACTCCAATTGGTGTATAACATAGTTCATCAAAAAAATCCATTATTTTATAGTGTTGGCTCCCAAAATCTTGTAAAATAATTAAAATTTCATTGTTATATAATACTTTTTCTATTAAATTTCTTATTTTTATCCTTAATTTCTCATTTCCTGAAGGTGGGCTAGGTATTATTTTTAATCCTGATTCTTTTAAAATTTTTAAAATACTTGTATAACTCTGAATTTGCATTATTATATTTACCTTATAACCCGATAAAGCCAAGAACATGAGAAACAGAAGATAATTGTCGATATGATCCGAAACTATTATTACTCCATTACCCTTTTTTAGCGCATTATCTAAATAATTACGTCCTTTTATTTTAACATATTCATCAATTTGTCTATACATATTAAAATGAGGCATCAATAATATTATTTCAAAAAAGAATTCAAACATTTTTATAAAATTGTGAAATAAAATCCTGTTTATTATGTATTTTTCTCTCCCAGGATATTTTTCATTAATCTTTTTCCCTAAAATCTTTTTAATGAATTTAATAATTGGTTGGTTGTATGTTTCATCTTTTATTACTACGTGACTTACTCCTTGAGCTAAAAATTTTAAAAATGATTTGGGTATTTTTGGGAAAAACGAATATAATCTAAAAAATTTGAAAATTTCTATAATGTTTTTTACCATTTTTACATTGAATATATAAAAAATTTCTTCTTCGCTCTCTATTATTTTTCTTGTAGGCATTAAATCTTTTAATTTGAATGACAAATTTTTCTCACAAAAATTTATTATTGAAATATTAATATGGAAAACTGAAAATTCGGTATTCTTTTTATGACTATTTAAATATTCTCTCTGGGTATGGTTCTTTCCATTTCCAATATTCTACCCATGCATTGAAAATTTCTAACTTTCCAATTGGGCCTAATAATTTCAAATTTAAATTTTTAGACTGAATAAAATGCTTTTTATTTTTTACTCTATATAATTTATCTGTTAGATCGAATACTGTATCCGAGAATTCTCTACCTACTATTACGATCATTTTTGGGAAATATGGAAATATTTCTTCGTCTTTCTCGTCAATTTCCATCTGTCCAAATTGTTCTACAGATTCAATGAAGTCTTTTATTTCTCCTCGTCCTACAATTCCATCAATTACTTTAATAAATATTATGTCTTTCTTTAATCCTTGAAATCGAAAAACCGAAAGCTTGTCATATATTGTTGAAATATCTAGTTCTCCTCGATCTAATAATATATCCACCTTCAATTTTGATGCCCCTTTTTCCGGACTCAATAAGGCATTAATTTGTAATTCTCCACCAAATTCTTTTTTGGCCCATTTAGCTACTTCTACTAAAAAGTTTTTCTTTTCCGATTTGAATATTTCTTTTAATATTTCTGAAAACTCCTCAAAATTTCCAATCTCCCCTGACCATTCCTCTAAATTATATTTTTTTTCAAATTCTTCACAAATTATATATGCTTTACTGAACCAATCATCGATATTATCTTCTAAATCTACTATTAATGATGCAATCACTTGCTCAGACGATGAAATTACTACTACCTTATCATTAGTAACAAAGCTTGTTAGCCTCCCAATTTTCAAATTTTCAGCAAAATTTTGTACCGCCGTTAAAAATCCTGAAAATAATGTAGAATCAAAATCTAACTCTTTTTCACTGAAAAGACATATTCCGGAATCCTTTTTTATTATTATTACTGAATGCAACATTTTTATTCATCATTATTACTAATTTTTTATTGAAAACTTTTATGATTCATTTATTTAACTCAATTAATTTCATTTGAATAAAAAAAATTTCTATTTATTAAATTTCGTTATTTCTTTATTATATTTATTACTTTTTTAAATGCCATATTTTTATCAAATATCTACAAAAATTCGTTATAAATATCCAACCATCAATTCATATCTGTTTTTTCCACCTTTACCTCGATTTATACTTAAAATTTTAAAAAAAGCATTGCGCATTGGCTTAATATTTTCATTTACTTCTAGTTTCATATCCTTTTTATACAAAACAATATTTAATAACCTTGAATAATAATCATTTATATCTTTTGCTTTAAATATATAATTAAATGAACTCCTTGAGATCTTTAAGACACAGAAATCTTCTTTGTTTATATCCTTAACATTATTTATGTTTATTTCATCATTAATATATTGAAGTAATAACTGTAAATTCCCTATTTTTATTAATATTTCTCCCTCTTTTATTGGTCTAACCTGTGGAATTCTTTTAAAAAATTTGTATTGTTCTTTAATTAATTTGTTTTTCATATAATGAAATATTGACTTAAAACTTTTAAAATAAATTTATTTTGAAATCGATTTTTTATACAACTTAATTTTTATGGATTTATTTGACCAATTTAATGTTTTTCAAATTACTAAGATAAAATTTTATGATTTAGATTGTTCGTCCTTCATTTTTCTAAATTCAAAATTCGCTTCATCTAAAATTTTTTCTATTTTTTCGTCATCTCTATTAACTTCGTAACTAAATTTTAAATAATCTTTAAAAAATTGGATTTCGTTGATTAAATTATCTAAAATTGAATTTTGCTCAAATAAGTTCTTCTTTTTAAACGATTTCCTTATATGATATATTGCTAAATTATTCCAATATATAATATTTCTCCTAATTTTCTCTTCAAGTATTTTATTTAATCTATATGTATTGTAATAAATTATTTCTTTATCGTTCTTAATGTTTTCTCTTTCAATCTTAAATTCAGGATAAATTGATATCTCATACTCATGTTTTTTAGCTTGACTTCTAATGAAAATTGGTATAATCGGCGATCCATGTTTTAATGCTAAAGATATAGCACCTGTTGCTGTATGACATGGTTCACCAAAAAAATCTATTAACATATAATGTCTTAAGCCCGCATCTTGCATAATAACTACTATTTCATTATTATCTAAAGCTTTATCTATAATTTTTTTTATTTTGTTTCTAATTTTATTGTTTTCTATTCTTGGAACTGGGATTAACTTTATTCCACAATTCTTTAATAATTTCAAAATACCTCTGAATGACCTGTATTCTAAAATAAAGTTTATTTTATAACCTTTTAATGCTAAATAACAACACATAAATAAATAATTTCCAATATGCCCAGAGATTAATATTACTCCTCTTTCTTTCTTCAATGCATTATCTAAATAATCAAGTCCTTTAATTTTAAAAAATCTGTCTATATCTCTCACGTGGCAAAAATATGGTAATAATATAATTATTTCTAAAAATAGTTCCGTCATATAGACTGTATTATGGTAAACTATTTCATTTATAACCCAATCTCTCTCTTCAACTGTTTTTTCTCTATATTTTCTATTTACTAATTTTCCCATAATTTTCCTTGTTGTTTTGACCATTTCTTTTTTATATTCACCAAAAAATTCCCAACTAAAACCTCGTCCAATAAAATAATATACTATTTTTGGTACTCGTGAAAATATTTTATATATTTTTGTCTTCTCAATAAATTTAATTATCGGTTCAATTATATTACTTGAAAATATTGCTTTAAAATCTTTTTTTTCAACTTCATATTCCATAATCTTTAATCTTTCGGGTTTTTCTTCCATTATTTTACTCCGACATATTTTATTATAAAAAATGGAAAATATGTCTTTAAAAATTTAATTCCATTGACCTTTAAATTAAACCTTCATTATTCCTCTTTTAAAATGAATAGCTTTTTGCAATTATTATTATTTTTTTTTAACTCTATTAACTTTTTTTTTGAATATTTTATTTGGTAATTTTAATAACGTCAGACTTAAGGATATTTACAAACCCATTTTTAATATTTTAATTTTTTTTTTCTTTATTTTTCTTATTAAAATTATTTTATAATTCTCTTGATTTCAGTCGGGTAATTTTATTTTTTATCTACTTTTTATTATTTTTATTTTTGACTATTTTAAGACTTATCCCACTGTATTTTATTACTTTTAACCTTACATCTTATGTATCATCATTTTTTCTCGTCCTCATCCTTTAAAAATTTGGCGTTTTAATTCTCGCATTTCTTCTGTTATTGTGGTCTTTTTATATCTTCTTACGCTAAATATTATTATGTCCACTGATCAAAGTTCTGATTGCGATTTTAGCGAAAAAATTAACAGAATAAAGATATTTCAGAAAACATTCTATAATTTTATCTACGATTATAAACTACACCATTCTAATTCTACATGATTCGGTTATAAGCCTTTTTTAAGTTATAACTTTAAACCCCAATATCTTATTATATTTCTCAATTATTGGCTTTAATTTCATCGCTAATACAGTTTCCCCATTTATTTTTATATCTCCAGATAAATATGCCGATATTGGATCTATTTCATTTTTTATTATCCCTGTCGCTACTACATCTGTCATCTCAAATTTTATTGCTGGGTTTTCTATTACTCCCTCTACCACTTCTAAATTTCCATTTTTTAATTGTAAATATACATCTATCGCCCCAAAAATCGAAAATTGTATCACAAAATCAGGCATTTCTCTTAATATTTCTCTAACTTCGTTATCTTTTATTGCCAACTCCTTTATTGCCATTAAATATATCCCAAAATCCTTTGCTTCAAATTCTCCTCTTTCTACCTTCGTTTTTATTGTTTCAACAGCCATTATTTAATACTTCCTTTTTTTTACCAATATTTTACTAATTCTAAATTAATTTTCTGATTAATTTTCTTATTTAATTTCAATATTTCTGTATTTCTGTATTTAACTCTTATTATTTTTTCTTTTTATTTTTTTCGCTCTTTTTCTTTCTTTCTTAATAATTTTTTTCTTTATCCAAAATTTTATTCTACTACAATCCTGCTGATGGTTTTTTTTTAAATTTTCCACTTCATTTTATTTATATTATTATTTACCATGCCATTTTATATTTTTTGTGGACTTTAATTAACCCGTCTCTTCTACAGGTTTTAATTAAAACTTTTTTCCTTTAATAATTATTTTTTAAACTTTTTTATGTTAAGAAAAATCTTTATAACTAAACATAATTTTTATGATATACATAAAATTCGGAAGTTTTTAATTATTAATATATTCTATATTTGTAAATATACTTAATATACAAAAATAAACTTCCTTGTAGTAATAGAATAATTTGATCTACTAAATGACCAAATAGAGGTTAGATTTATGAGTAAAATTGATGAAGTAAAAAAATTAATTGAAGATGGCGCTTTTGAAGCTAAGAATCTCCCAGTCTTCTTGGGCGCACTACAAGAGCTAGCAGAAACAAGTGAAGATCTACAAGATGAGCTTGAAGACACCGATGATGTTAAAATTCAATTCGATGTAATTGATACAATTAAAGCTTGGATAAAAATAGAAGATCATAAACTTACTGCTGGTGAAGGAGAAATTGATGATCCTGATGTTACTCTTCAAATGACTGAAGAAACTGGTAAAGGTATGTTTACTGGCGAAACTGATGCTGCAAGCGCTTATATGCAAGGAGATCTCAAAATTATCGGTGAAATGGCCAAGGCTATGAAATTACGAGCTCTCATCGAAATTGTCGCAGAAGAATTAGATCTCGAATTAGAATAATCTCGATGATTTTCTATAAATAATAATATTCTCCTTTTTTTTATTTATTTTATTATCATGTTATTTCTTTCTTTTTATTTTGAATGTATTAAATCCTTCAAATGATGTTTTTAGCAATATAAAATTAAAAAGTTTCCTTTTATATTTTGAAATTTTCCTCTTATTTTATTATAATAATCTACTGACAATTTCTAAAATAACTATAAAATTTCTATCTTAATTCTATTTATTCAAGATCAATTTTTTAAAATGACATTCTAATTTGAATTATTTTTATATCATTACACATTTATTAAGTCTATATTTCTTTCCTTTTATTTATTTTCTCTCATTACTAAAACTCCCCTTAAAAAATTTATAATTATACTTGTATTTTTCTCAAGTAAGAAAAATTTTTAAATTATATTATGAATCTTTATATGTCCTTTTGGAATAAATTACTAAAATATTAATCTAAAATTTTTAAATTCGCGTGATTTAATGCGAATATAAGTAATTTCAAAAAAGGAACCCTCTAAAAAAATAAGATATAATGAGGTATTTAATATGGGTAAAGTAGATGAAGTTAAAAAATTAATTGAAGAAGGAAATTTTGAAGCAAAAAGCTTACCTATATTTTTAGGTGCACTAGAAGAGTTAGCAGCTAGCAGTGAAGACCTTCAAGATGAATTAGAAGACTCTGATGATGTTAAGATTCAGTTTGATGCCGGGGAATCAATTAAAGCTTGGATAAAGATTGAGGATCATAAATTAACTACAGGTGAAGGTGAAATTGATGATCCAGATGTCACATTACAGATGAACGAAGAAACTGCAAAAGGTATGTTTACTGGAGAAACTGATGCCGCAAGCGCTTATATGCAAGGCGACTTAAAAATCATAGGTGAAATGGCTAAAGCCATGAAACTAAGAGCCTTAATAGAAATAGTAGCAGAAGAATTAGATTTAGAATTTGAGTAAAAATCAAAAATATTTTCAAATTTTTTAATTTTTTTCAATTTTAAAAAGAAATAGGGGAATAAAAAGGGATAAAGATTATATTGTGGTTAATAAAAAAATAAAAATATATTGTCATAAATTAACCAAAATACAATAGACCATAGAGTAAAAAGAAGTTTATAGATTAACAAATCAAAATAAATATGTTGATAAAATATATAAAAAGTCTAAAAAAATATAGCGCAAATACATTAAGAATTTAGCCATAAAAAAACAAATAAATAAAAATATAAAAATAATTAAGCTATCTATAGGTACTAATTATCAATATTTTGATTAAGTTTATAACTTTTTATTTATAAATGAAAAAATAATAAAAAATAGGTAAAAATAATTAAAATTTATTTCTGTTTTTTAGATTTCTTAAAGATATTAAATTTAGAGAGTTTATACCAAAAAATCCCTAATAAAAAAGAGATTGGGACAATAATTAATTCAAGAATTGTAACAAAAAAGACCAAAAGGTTGGAGTTGAACCTCGATAATAGCGTGATATGAATAACTTGAGAGGTATAATAACCAGCTGTATCATTTAAAGTGATTATAATGGACTTAGTCCCACTTGCTGATGGATTAGGAGTAAAAAGAAGTGTATCATTATCAATTATTTGCACTTTACAAAATGACGGGTCAACATTAGATAAATTCCATTTAAGAAGTTTGTTGGAGTCAACTTTGTCCCATTTATACATTGAAAGGTCGTATCTAAGGGGTCCTGCATCAGAATATCTAATAACATCTTTAATTTTTCCATTAATAATTTCAGGTTTTTTAGAAATACCAATAAAAATTGTAACAGAATCAGTAGATATCCCGGATTCACTTATTGCTCTTAAGTTAACGTGGTGTATACCATTTGATAATGTGGAAGGATTAAACGAGCCGTTCCAAAGTGGCTTTATTAATGGTGAATTAGTTAGATTATACCAAGGACCATTATCGATATTGAATTCGACTTTAATTATAGGCTTTTTATCAAATACAATCGCTCGAATCGGGGCACTTTTAGATGAATTAGGGATGTCATAAGCAGTACGAGTTAGGTCTCTGTCCATTGGAGTTGTAATCATAGCGATTGGCCAATTATTTAGGACACCAACTTTTGTAGAAACGCCATCATTATCGATTGCAAAAATTCTAATAGATTTATCACCTTGACCGAGAGTACCGGTTTCGATACAAATCGTCCCACCCTGGTTTAACTCAAGATCTTCATGCCCATGTCCGAAAATATCGGCAGTAACATTATATTCTTCAAGTAAATCAATAAAAGATTTGCCAGTAGTAGTAGTGAAATTACCCACATCTGTATATGGGTGATGTTGAAAGACAAAAGTCAAATTAGAATTTTTGTTTTTAATTAATTGAGATTCAAACCAATCAAGTTCAGATGTATTAAGTTCTCCACTGGTCCCATCTGGCCATTCAGCACCATTAGACCAGACTGAATTTAGTACAATAAAGGTATAATTTGAATTTCCAATTGACCTATTGAATGTATATTGTAGTTTTTTCTGAATTGACCAATTAAGAAAATAAGAAAAATTATCTGAGTTCCCATAACCATCATGGTTTCCAACAAGGTCATAATAAAAAGAGGAATTCATTTGAGTATCCTGTAAGACTTTATATCTTATCATCCATTGTTGCGGGTTCTGGTGATATGGTAATGGATTGAGTCCATTAACAAGGTCCCCTGTATCAATAATAAAGGACGGTTTTATGTAATTTTTAATATCATTTAAAGCTTGTCTAAGTAATTCAGATTGGACACCAAATATTTTTTCAAAAGAGTTAATATGAACATCTGTTATTTGAACGAACCAAAGAAGATTTGTTTCATTACTAAGATGACCTGGATAATGGTGTGTCTCAACAATTGGAGTGCTCTCCCAATATTTTTCACCAGATTCAGCAATAGGTGAAATATTAGAAAGCGTAATGAGTAAAGAAAGGCTAAATATTAAAAGTACTAATGAAATACTATAATTTCGTTTCAATTTCAATCAAGCTCTTTATTAACTATTTTATTATTAATTTGAGATAATTTAATAGACCGGCCCAATAATCTGGACCCAGACCTATAAATAATATTGATCATAAAATAGATCAAGAATAAATTAAATAAGTTGGAGAGGTCAATAGGAACAGCATCTTCAGATAGTAATTGGTGGGGAAAATAATTAATTGATGGGATAATTTGTAATAAAAATAAGATAATAAATGTTATAACCGTAAAAACCAGGATGTATCCAATAAAAGCAATAATATTAACAGACATTATCGGTTCAGTATTAAACTTTTTAAAATCTTTAGATTTCTGGTGAAAATTAAGTCCAATTTCAAGTAGTAAAGCAGAAAGAATTCCCCATAAAACTATATTTATTATGACTGTCAATTGAGGGTTGTCCATAGAATAAAAAAATTGCGGGATACTTGCATAATTAAAAATTAAAACAATAAATAAAATGCTCGAGCTTAAAATACAAAAGATACCTGTAATAAATAGAATTTTAGGTAAAATATTTCGTTTTATTTTAATCACTTCGCAAATATTTTATAGACCAATCTACAATACGCGAGCCGGTATAAAGAATGATTAGGAGCATAAGAAACCAGCCTAAAACATTTATGAATGGCATTAAATCGAGTGGTTTCCCAGTAGGAGGAAAAATAATTGGCTCAACCAATCCAAATAATGTTAGAGTTGCTATTACTGCTGGAAAAATTACTAGGGATACTCCAATCAACAAAAAAATAAGTCCTTTATTTTTTTTGTTCAAATTAAAATCACCAGTAAAACAAATGACAGAAAGATTAAAATAATTTTTGATTGAATAAATCAAAAGGTAAAAATGGAGAAATCAGAAATATCTGACGTGATATTCGTAATATCATTATTAGTAATATTCAGTATAATTTTTTACATATTATCATAACTGAAAAGTGAAGGAAAATTAAAAAATGGGATGGATTAGACTTAGGCTAAAGCAGTCCAAATAGTATGAATTGTCGTATTTAGGTCAATTATAATTCCAGCATAGCTGCATTGTAAAGAGCAAAATAGTCTTAATGTAGCATTATTAGTTATAAGCCCCGGGACATATTGAGGGATAATATCAATAGTAAGATTTTGGTTATAAATAACTTGCATAGCAGGGAATTCAGGGTAGTAAACGTCTTTTATTTCTCCGATTTTTGTATTATCCGGTAATAAAAGTTGCGTGGTATCTGTTGTATTAACAGTGTAAATGTCAATATTAAGATGTATCTTTTTTACAGAATAAATTCCCAAATTCGGAACATCAAAATATGTAATAATTTGGATTCTATCATCATCATGAGAAAAAGGGTTAGATCCAGTATCCCATGTATAAGTATATTCATCCTTTAAATTAAATGATAATCTTGTTCCGCTTATAATTATACTTGCAATAAATGCTCCAATAATTAGATAGATAAAAATTATTGATATTAATGCAATATTTCGTAATTTTATTTTTTTGCCGACAAAAAAAACTTTCTTTTTAGAACTTTCAATACCTTTAATAATATAATAGGTTGTGTTTATAAGGGAAGCAATAAAGATTAACCAAGCAAAGAATTGCAGACCAAAACTTGCTTCCAAATTACTAGTTTTCACTTGATAATAACCAAAAGTCCTATCAAGGCTAAATCCACCAAACATGTAAAAAAAGTAAATCCCTGAATAAATTGAAGTACCAATACCTATTAAATTAAAAATTAATGATTCCGAGGGAAACAGATTTTTAAAATAAGAAATTCCAGATTGAATGAGTCCCATAATCATAAGTGAGATAACAAAAGTTGGACTGAATTGTAGAATCTTATAATATGACATCATAAAAATTATAATTGACGGTGCAACAAGATAAATAACCAAATTAATGCTACCAAAAAGTAGGCATTTACCAAGTTTTAATTCCATTTTTTAGATACCTCTAATAAATTAATTGGGTAAATTTTTTCTTATATTTTATTGATATTTTATTAAAAATAATTTAAAGATGAAATAAAATATTCAAATCTCTGAATAAAAAAATAAAAGAAATACTTGCTAAAGTGTTAGAAACATCATTAAAATAAATAAAAATTAAATGGATACCAATTGGAAAAATTATAATAAATAAAAGAAATCATCAAGTAAAATTTGATAAAATAAAATAAATAGATAATAGATCTGTAAAATAAAATTAAAAAAATATAATATTATAAAAATTGAGTTTTTTTAATTTCCGTTGCTTTCATTATTTGGAATTTTTTATATAAATAGTTTCCGACTTTAATTTCTCACCACTTTTTAATAACTTCCAGAATAGATTTTCAGACCTCCTTGCAATAATCGGACATATTTTCATCTCGTCCACTACATCTTCGACCAGATCAGGAAACTGGCGAATTGTAAAATGAAAATATAAAACTAAATTCCAAGCAGATACAGACCTTTTACCACGAAAATTGACCATTTTTTTGAGAATG